>CALKVR010000315.1 GCA_938004815.1 uncultured Polyangiaceae bacterium
GGCGCTCGTGCGGGCCGCGAGGCGAGACCGAGCCGAGCGCTTCGATCACCGGCATGAGCGCGGGACTGACATGCGCGTAGATGGGCCGACCCACCGCGCGGACGACGGCGGGGACGAGGCTCGCGAGCGCCTCGAGCTCGCTCGCGTCACCCCCGAGCGCCATCATCGTCGGCTCGCCGCCACCGTCGTAGACGGCGACGGTCGCGTGGACGTTGCCGGCGGTGTCGCGCGCCACGTGGTACGTCGTGCGGTCGAAGAAGGCGTCGTCGAGATCGCCGATCGCATAGAGGTGATGGCCGGCATGGCGGCGCAGCGCGCGCTCGAGGAGCGTTCGATCGCGCGTGACCTCGTGCCACATGCGACGCCGGTCAGCCGGCCGAGAGCAGCCGATCCATGTCGGACGAGAGCGTCGACCGAATGAGCTCGATCGTGTGGCTGCGCAGCCGCTCCTTGGTCGCGGCGTAGGCGCGGCGCGAATGCGCACCGAGACGAGCGGCCTCGACCTTGGCCGCCTCGACGAGATCGCCCGCGGGGACGACGCGGTCGAGGAACCCCACGCGCGCCGCGCCCTGCGGGTCGAACTGCTCGGCGAAGAGCGTCGCGCGCGCGAGCTCGGTCGTGATGAGGCGGCTCCGCGCGAGCTCCATCGCCAGCACGGGGACGGGCAGCCCGATCGCGACCTCGTTGAGGCCGATCTTGTAGGGCCCGTCGGCGCCGATGCGCACGTCGGCGGTGCAGAGCACGAGCGCGCCCCCCGCCAGCGCGTGCCCGGTGCACGCGGCCACGAAGGGGATCGGCGTCGCGTAGAGCTTCAAGAACAGCTCGGACCCGCGCTCGAGGAGCGCGCGCGCGTTCTCGGGCCCGCTCATCATGACCTTCAGATCGAAGCCTGCGCAGAACCGCTCGGGCCGACCGACGAGCACGAGGGCGGCGGCCTCGTTCTCGGCGCGCGCGAGCGCCCCCTGGAGGGCGTCGATCATCCCGACCCCGAGCGCGTTGGCCTTGCCGTCGTCCATCCGAACGACGGCGACGGAGCCTTCGAGACTGTACGAGAGGTTGCCTTCGCTCATCGAGCCGAACGCTACCACGGGCCCTCACCCGCCACCCCCTCGCTCGCGAGGGGGCGGGGGGGTGAAAGCGCAGCACCTTCGCGACGAGCGGCGGATGCTTGCTGTTTCACGCATCATGGTAGCCTCGCCGTCATGATGAAGACGACACTGCAAGCGTTCGTCGTAGTCCTCCTCGTCTGCTTACCGGCGTTTGCGTTTGCCCAAGGCGACGCGAGCGGTCAGGTCGAGGTCAAAGCCGAGGCGCAAGCGGGCGCCGATGGCGGCGGCCCGGGCGAGTCGTGCCGCGCGCGCGCCGATTGCTCCGAGGGGTTGAAGTGCGTCGACCAGGTTTGCAAAGACGAGCTCGAGGGCTCGAGCTGCACCTCGCGCGCGGACTGCGGCAACCGCGGGCTGAGCTGCATCGACTCCAAGTGCGTCGCCCCGGGCTCGCAGAGCAGCAGCGGTGGTGGCGGTGACGGCAGCAGCGGCGGCAGCGGCGGCAGCGGCCGCAGCGGCGGCGGCGGTGGCGGCGACGACGATGGCGACGACGGCGGCGATGGCGGCGGCGGCGACGTCCTCGATGGCGATCTCGAGGGGCTGCGCCTCAACGTGGGCATGCTGCTCGGTGGTGGGCCGTCGCACCCCGACGACCCGGTCGACTTCGTGCGGGGCAGCTTGCTCTGGTCGCTGCACGGCGGCGTCATGCTCGATCGCGCCGAGTTCGGGCTCGAGTTCGCGCCCGCGACCTACGTGCCGATCTTCGACCCCGACGCGCCGTCGGTCCACCTGATCGGCTACGGCGGCTACCACATCCCCGTTTGGAAGACGATTTCGTGGCCCCTTCGCCTCGGCATCGGTTTGACGCAGGTGACGTTTCGCGGCGAGACCGTGGGTGATCCGCTCCTCGCGCTGCGCGCCGATCTCATCGGCATCTCGGCGCTGCTCTTCGATCAGCTCCTCGTCGACGTTCACCTGCCGTCGTGGCGCATCAACATCGACCCCAACAACAACGCCGTCGGCACTTCGACCGCGTTCTTCAGCTACATCTTCGGCGTCGGCATTTCCTGGGTGCCCAAGCTGTAAGGGGCGAGCTGGGTGGTGCCGGGCTTCACCAGGCGGGGCTCGCACCTTTCTCGGTCGCGGCCGGCGGCCCAGATTTACGCCCGGCCGCTGCGCGCAGAAGAATGCAGCATCATGAAACGGCACGTCCTCGCTGGGCTCATCGGTCTCGGTGCGATCACGGCGGCGGGGCCGGCTGCCGCGCAGGCGCTCCGGTTCACGACGACGGCGCCCGGCAACGTGATCGCGGTGGGCAACACGCTGGGCCTGTCGAAAGAGACCGGGCTCAACGGCCCCGGCACCTCGGACGCCATCGGCACGTTCATCACGCTGAGCGGGGCGAGCGTCGACACCGAGCTGCCGCTCGGGTCGCTCGCCTGGCCTGCGGGCACCACGAACGACTGGACGCTGAACGGCTCCGACGCGCTGCTCGATCTGCCGGTCGAGGCGACCGTCCTCTACGCCGAGCTGGTGTGGGGTGGCAGCCACGCCTACGGCGGCGAGGACGTCACCGCGTTCTTGAACGATCCGATAACGCTCTCGTACGGCGCGGACAGCATCACCGTCTCGCCGAGCGCCGTCACATCGACGACCGTCGAAGAGACGGGCTCGTTCGTCATCCGGTACTACATGCGGTCGGGCGAGGTCACGAGCTTCGTCGCCCAGCACGGTGAGGGCATCTACGCGGTCGAGGGCGTGCCCGGTACGCAGGCATCGAGCGTCAATACCGTCAGCGCCGCCGGGTGGAGCGTCATCGTCGCGTACCGCTTGGACAGCGAGCCGATCCGCAACCTCTCGGTGTTCGTCGGAGACACCGCCTTCGTCGACGAGAACACCACCGTCGACTATTCGGTCAGTGGCTTCTGCGCGCCCCCCGCCGGCGACATTCAGGGCACGATCGTCGTCTCCACGATGGAGGGCGACTCGAACCGCGTGGGCGATCAGCTCGCGATCGGTGAGACCGCGGCCTCGACGTTCGTGAACCTATCGGGGCCCAACAACCCCTCGAACAACTTCTTCTGCTCGCAGATCAACGGGCCGAACGGGCAGCTCGACACGATGGGCACGTTCGGCAACGCCAACCACACCCCCGGCTCGAACGCGGTCGGGGCGCGCCAAGGTTGGGATCTGACGCACGTGCAGGTCAGCTCCGCGGCGGGGCAGCTCGTGCCCGCGCAGACTTCGGCCGTCCTGCGCACGCAGACGCTCGACGACAGCTACATGCCGGTGCTCGCCGGCATCGCGATCGACGTCAACGCGCCCACGTTCCTCTATTCGGCGTCGACGACCGAGGTCGACGTGGTCGACGTCGGCGTGGGCGACAGCTTCACCGTGACCGCGACGCTCTTGAACGAGGGCACCGCGCTCGCCGACGACGTCAGCTTCACCCTCGCTCTCCCGGCGGGGATCTCGCTGACGAGCTTCGCCACCGACGGCCAGCCCGGCGACTTCATGGGCGGCGCCGTCGACCTCGCCGATCTGGGGACGGGCGTGGCGATGGGCGATCTCACCCCCGGAGCCGATCGCGTCGTCACGCTCGTGCTCCAGGTCGACAGCCCACAGGCGAACACGATCTTCATCCAGCCGGTCTGGTCGTACAGCTACACCCAGTGCGTGGGCATGCCGGCGACCGAGACCTTCTCGGGTGAGCTCGAGATCGTCACCTTCATCCCCGAGCCGGGCACCGGCGGCGGCGGGCAGGGCGGCGGCAGCGGCAGCGGTACCGGGTCGAGCTCGTCTTCGAGCGCCGCAAGCGGCGGGCTCTCGTCGTCTTCTGGCGGCACGGGCTCTGGCGCCGGCACGGGCGGCGAGGGCGGTGGCGACGGCGACACGCAGATCGAGGCGG
>CALKVR010000316.1 GCA_938004815.1 uncultured Polyangiaceae bacterium
GGTGCCGGGCGGGCCGAGCAGCACGCAGTGCTCGCCGGCCACGGTGGCGATCAAGAGGAGGCGGATGATCTCGTCTTTGCCGAGGAACTGCCCCTCGAGGGTTGCGGCCACCTGCCGGAGCCGCTCGCTCATTCCCTGACTCATCTGCCGCTCACGTCTCGCAAAGGCATGGTCCTCGAGAGCAAGGTTCCCGAGACCGAGGTTCCCGAGAGCCCGATGGGTATCACATCTTTCGCGATGGGAGGCACACCGGCTCGTGATGGGCTATGTTGCACCCTCAGAACCCGGAGGGGGCTCGACTCGCGGAATGAACCAACGCGCGCATCCGACCGTCAGGCCGTACGCTCTCGCCTTGGGCGTCATCCCGCGCCGGGGTGTCGTCGAACGACTCTCGTTTCTCGGCCCCGCGCTGGCTCAAGACGTCGCGAGCGCGCTCCTCCTCGACACGCTCGGCGCTCTCTCCACCTTTCCGGTGCGGCACCGGGTCGTCTTTGCGCACGGCGACGACGCCGTCACGCGCCAGACGCGCCTGCCCGCCACGTGGCGAGAGTTCGCTCAGCGCGGCGCGACGACCGAGGAGCGGCTCGTCGCCGCCGATGGGCCGATGCTCCCGCTCGGCCCCATGTTCGACGGCCTCATGTGGCTCCTGCCGAAAAAGCGCGTGCTCCTCGGCGGGACGGAGGGCGGCGGCCTTTACGCGCTCGGCGTGGCCGAGCGGCCGGGCTTCTTGCCCAACGTCGGCCAGGCCCTCGGGCTCGCCGGCGCCGAGGACGAGACCCCTGCCTCCGCCGCCGCCGGCCGCAGCGCCGAGGTCGCCGAGCAAGCCGGCCTCGAGGTGCAGCAGCTACCGCCTGCTTACCGCGTGGCCGACGCCGCCACGCTCCGTCGCCTCAAGGACGACGTCGCAGGCGGCGTCTTTGCCCCCCACTGCCGCAAGCTGCTCGAGCGCCCCGAGCTGGCGGCGCATCTAGCTGGCTAAGACCTTCGAGCGGGAGACGAGATTCGAACTCGCGACGTCAACCTTGGCAAGGTTGCACTCTACCACTGAGTTACTCCCGCAGTGACAGGCCGCGCAGCATACTCAGCCGGTTCGCTTCGTCAAGCTCTCGATTGGTGGGGGCCGCTCGCTTTGGAGCGGCGCGCGTCCTTTGCGAACGCGATGCTGGCGTGGCTCACGATCGAGCCTTCGTCCGGATCGACGTGCTGCTCGTACGAGAGCAGCCGCCCCGATCGGGCGCCGAGCGGCTCCATTGCCCGCAAGAGCGTGTAGAGCGGGCCCGTGCCGCAGACCCGGCGCGTCTCCAGGTCCTCGGTCGCGTGGGCGAAGAACCCGGGCGCGTCTCCCGCGAGCGCTCGGTCGATCGAGCCCATGTCGCGCGTGCGAAGCTTGTCGCGGCCCTCGCCGTCGAGGGCCGCGCGATCCCCGAACCGCGGACCGACGTGCGCGAGATCGGCGCCGGCGACGACCAGCACCTTGCCCTCACGACGGCCGATCGCGTCGGCGAGCGCCCGCAAGAAGCCGCCGGCCGCGCGATCGCGATCGGGGTCCGAACGCTCGACCTGAGACCGGCCGAGCCCGCAGAGGATCGGCACGATGCGGACCGAGCGGGCGCGCTCGGCGCCGAGGACGTGCCGCAGGAAGACGCACTGGAACTCGATCGAGTGCTCGCCCTTGTGCTTGAACTGTTCGGCGTAGACGTCTTCGGGCGCGGCGGACGCGAGCTCGTCGCAGAGATCGCCGTCGACCTCGAGCGGGCCGAGCGGGGTCGCGAAGCCCTTGCGGGTCATGCAGAACGCCGAGCGGAGACCGGCGTGGCAGGTGCCGAGGACCACGACGGTCTCCAGGTCGCGTGGTAGCGCGGGCCGCAGGGTGGCGTACGCGTGGCCATAGCCGACGGCCGCCCGCCAGAGGTCCATGTGGGGGGCGACCAGGCCGACGATCTCGCCGGCGTCGTTCGAGGGCGCGACGCGGCCGAAGCAGCTCTCTTCGACGAAGCGCGTCAGCTGGCCGGCGTCGGCGTGGTAAGCGCCCCCGGCGTGGGTGGCCTCACGAAGCCGCGAGGCCGAGAACGCGCGCTCGAGATCGGCCCGGCGGGCCCTCGCGGTGGGGCCCACCATCATGGCCGCGCCCTCGAGCGCCTGGGCGAGCCCGGCGACGTCTGCCTCGGTGGCCCGGACCCCGCGCTCGCGGAGCAGGCGCGAGATTTCGGCGGGCTCACGCCGGCCGTCGAAGAACGGGAGGGCCGCGTCGAGCGGCGGCTTCACCTCGATGGCGTGCGGGGCGATCCGCTCGGGATCGCGGAGGACGGTCGTCAGGCCGCCCTTGTCGTTCGGGACGCGGATGATCTCGAGAGAACGGAGCTGCGGCCGCATAGGGGCATCAAACGCGCTCGACCCCCACGACGCCGGGGATCTTTTGCAGCCGCCGCATCACGTTCTTGAGCTGGTTGAGATCCGAGCACAGGAACGTGAAGACGTTGGTGGCGCGGCCGTCATCGGTGGCGCGGCACGAGGCCTCGCTGATGTTGATGCCCTGCTCGTGGAACGTCGTGCCGATCGTCGCGAGGATGCCCAGGCGGTTCTGCGTGGTGACCTTGACCTGGACGGGGCGGTTGATGCGCGCCTTGGCGTCCCAGGTGATCTCGACGCGACGCTCGGGGTCGGTGTCGAACGCCTTGGGACAGTTGCGACGGTGGACGGTGACGCCGCGCCCGCGGGTGATGAACCCGACGATCTCGTCGCCCGGCAGCGGGTTGCAGCACTTGGTGTAGCGAACCAGGATGTCGTCGACGCCGTTGAGGCGGATGCCAGGGCCGCTCTTGCCCGTCAGCTTGCGGACGAACTGCTCGATCTTGCCCTCTTTCAGGCTGGGCGGGACGCTGGGCGGCGCGTCCCCCTGCGGCGGCGCGAGGAACTCGACCACGCCCTTGGCGGGGATCTTTCCGTAGCCGATCTGCACGCAGAGCTCGTCGAAGCTCGTGACCTTGAACTGCTCGAGCGTCTTTTTCAGCTCGTCGTCGTTCTTCGACAGCTTGGTCAGGCTGAGCGACGCGGTGTGCATCTCTTTTTCGAGGAGGTTCTTGCCCAGCTTGAGCGATTTATCGCGCTGCTCGGTGCGGAGAAACGTGCGGATGCGCGAGCGCGCGCGACCCGAGACCACGAAGTCGAGCCAGTCCTTCGACGGCGTCTGGTTCGGGCTCGTCATGACCTCGACCACGTCGCCGTTCCGCAGCTTGTAGCGGAGCGGCACGATGCCGCCGTTCACGCGAGCCCCCGAGCAGTGGTGGCCGACCTCGCTGTGGATGGCGTAGGCGAAATCGATGGGGGTCGACCCGCGGGGAAAGACGCGGACGTCGCCCTTCGGGGTGAAGACGTAGACCTCGTCTTGGAACAGGTCGACCTTCACGCTCTCGAGGAACTCGGCCGGGTCTTTGAGCTCTTTCTGGAACTCCATCAGCTGGCGCAGCCAGCCGAAGCGCGCCGCGTCGCGGGGGTCGATGCCGCCCGAGCGCTCCTTGTACTTCCAGTGGGCGGCGATGCCTTGCTCGGCGACCCGGTGCATCTCGTGGGTGCGGATCTGGATCTCGATGCGCTCGTGCTGCGGCCCGATGACCGTCGTGTGGAGCGACTGGTACATGTTGGGCTTGGGCAGCGCGACGTAGTCCTTGAAGCGCCCCGGCACCGGCGTCCACTGCGAGTGGATGACCCCGAGGACGGCGTAGCAGTCGGCGACCGACTCGACGACGCAGCGGAACGCGATCACGTCGTAGACCTTGTCGAAGTCGACCTGCTGCGCCTGCATCTTGCGCCAGATCGAGTAGAGGTGCTTGGCCCGACCGGTCACGTCGGCGGCGAACCCCTGCTTGGCGAGCTTGGTCGAGAGCACCTTGCAGACCTCGGTGATGTACTTTTGCCGCTCGGGCGCCGTCTGCTTCACCTGCTCGACCAGCGTCGAGAACGCGTCGGGCTCGACGTACTTGAAGGCGAGGTCCTCGAGCTCGCTCTTGATGCGCGCGATGCCGAGGCGGTTCGCGAGCGGCGCGTAGATCTCCATCGTCTCGCGCGCGATGCGGTCCTGCGCTTCGCTCTTCATGAAATCGAGCG
>CALKVR010000317.1 GCA_938004815.1 uncultured Polyangiaceae bacterium
TGCATCCTCGACGAAGTACGCAACCTCTGCCGCCGGCGCCGCGAGCGGCAGCGGCACCGCCACTGCGCCCGAGAAGATGACGGCGATGAATGCTTCGGCCCACCCGATACCAGGTGGTACGGCGATGACGATGCGCCGGCCTCGAAGCGGCCCGAAGCGCCTCTCCAGCCCCCACGCGAACCCTCGCGCGCGGTCGATGAGATCGCACACCGAGACGTGTGCGCCGCTCTCGGGCTCCGACAGCGTCGAGCTTCCGCGTGTCGCGTCTCGCAGGCTGTCGATCAGCGGGCTCGTCATACGAGCGGAAGCTTACCCGAGACCACCGTGTCGGATTACACTGCGGGCGCGATGAAGCTCCGCTCCTCGATCCTCGTGCCCGCAGTCGCGCTCCTCTTCGCGTGCGGCGACGGCAAGCAGCCGACCAAGGCTTCCGCCGACGCGAAGCCCACCGCGACTACGACGACGGCATCGAGCGCGGCCGCGAAGCCTCCGTCCGACGAGATGCCGCCCGTCACGGTCGATGACATGGGCCCCTTCATCGCGGGGCAGCGCGCCAACCTCAAAGAACAAGGCGGCGCCGCGAAGCTCAAAGAGGTCGTGAGCGGCTTGCCCATCAAGGGCAAAGAGGTGAGCCTCATCGTCCTCAAGAACGCCAAGATCACCGATGTCTTCGCGGTCGTGCGCGAGCTCGGCGCCGCCGGCGCCCCCAGCGTGAAGGTGAAGTCGTCCGAGGGTCGAGCCGAGCTACCAAAAGAGTACTCGTTCGTTCCGCAGAGCAAGCTCGCCGACAAGCCGCCGGCCTGCACCGTGGTGGCGATGATCAGCAAGAACCTCGCGACCGATGTCTGGAGCGTCAAGGGCGGCACCGGCAAGCGACACGTGAAGGGCTTCGCCGGGCCCGATCTCTCCAACACGGGCGAGACACTGAAAAAGGCGCTCGCCAAGTGCGACGCCAAGATCGCGTTCTTCTCGGCAGACGAGTCGCTCGAATGGGAGATGGCTCACATGATCGGCGGCGCGATCCTCGCCAACGACGAAGAGAAGAAGATCGCGACGCTCGTCCTGCTCGACGAGGTGCCCGTTCCCGGGCGGCCGATCAAGGGCTTCGGCGACTAGCTGATCGGGCCGACCTCCGGTCGGACTAGCTGATCGGGCCGACCTCCGGTCGGACTAGCCCGCTCCAGCTATTTGCGGCCGCCCATCGCGACGCACTCGCCGACGTGCGGGCCCTTGGCGTTGCGCACGCACTCGCTGAACATCTCGCGAGCCTCTTTCATCTTGCCCTGGTCCATGTAGGCCGAGCCGACGTAGAGGTAGTAGAGGCCGTCTTCGGGGTCGGAGGCGATCACCTGGTTTCCGAGCTCGATCGCGTCCTTGAGGCGGCCGGTGTTGATCGCGAGCGAGGCTTTCTTCTTCAGCTCCTTGAGCTCGTCCCCGCTCACCTTGCCGCCCGCGGCCTTCTCCTCTTCGGCCTTCTTCTCCTCTTCGGCCTTCTTCTCCTCTTCGGCCTTCTTCTCTTCGTCGGCCTTCTTGGCCTCTTCTTCGGCCTTCTTCTCTTCTTCGGTCTTCTCCGGAGCGGCAGGCGCGACGGCGGCAGGCTCGACCTGCTGCTCTTCGGCCGCGGGTTGCTCGGCGGGCTGCTCGTGGGCAGGCGCGGGAGCGACCTGGGCGTTCGGCGCCTGCTTGGCGGAAGCCTGCTTGGCGGAGGCATCGTGCGACTTGAAGAGGGTGCGGCCGATGCCGAAAACGACCATGAGCGACGCGGCCGCGACGACGCCGGTCACGACCTTCTGGAACTTGCGCTTGCGCTCGATCGCCTCGGGCGACGGCGCGCGAACAGGCTCGGCGAGCGGGTCGTCCTCTTCTTCGTGCGCCTGCACCGGAGGCGGCGGGCTGGTGAAGAACTGCACCGACATCGGGTCGTCGTCGATGTTCGCTGCCTCGGCACGGTGGTGGCCGCTCTCGCTCAGCTTCTTGTGCGACGCGCTGCTCGTGCTCGCGCTCGTGCTCGGCACGGCGGCGGCAGCCTTCGCCTCGGCGGCCTTGCGCTTCTCTTCTTTGAGGCGCTTCTTCTCCTTCTTCGACTTCGGCGCCGCGGGGGATGCGTCGACCGGGGCGGGTGCAGCGACCGGCAGGTCGAGCTTGACCGCAGGGGGCTCGATCTTCGCGGGGGCCTCGTCTTTCACGGGCGGCGCCGCCGGCTCGATCGCGGCCGGCGCGGGCTCGACCCCGGCAGCCTCGGCGACCTTCGGAAGGTCGACCGCGGGCGGCGGCTCGGACATCGCCGGGATCTCGACCGACAGCTCACCCGAGAGCTCGCGCGCCTCGTCGGCGGTCGGCAGCGGTGCAGCCCGCGAGGGCTCCTCATCGAACGACACCGACTGGGTGAGCGGCGTCTCCTCGATGGGGATGACGCGCGTCTCGGAGCTGCGCGGCACCGCCAGCTCGTCGGCGCTGGCCTCGATCAGGCTCTCGCGCTCTGCAAAGTCGAGATCACCGTCGCTCGCGATCTCACCGGAGATGGGACCGTCGGCCTCGGCGGGAGCCTGGCTCGTCCGCTGCCGGTCTGAACGCGGCCTCAACAACCGACCACGACTCGACGCTTTGGGCCCGCGGAACCGCTTCGACATACCGAGTGACCTCCGTTACTGCGCTAACACCAGGTGAGTGGCGGGGAGCTTCAATTCACATTCCGCGCCAAGCGAAGCGCTGCCGTATTGGACCAGATGAGGGGCTGAGTTTGTAGCAGCTATCCCTGGTTTGGCTCCTCGGTGATCGAAGAAACGACGGCGGCGGCGCGCCGGCTCCGTGCCACCATGTGCCTCGCCGCGTGCCCCGGCAGGCGCAGGCGATCATTCCTTCCGCTTGGGCACCGAACGCCCGAGCTGCTTCAGCACCTCTTTGAGGTCCGACCACACCTGACCCTTGACCTCCGGCGTCGGCGTCCTGAGCACATAAGCAGGGTGGAACGTCGGCATCACCGGGATCGTGCCCCGGTAGAGCTTCCACGTGCCGCGCGCCTTGGTGATGCCGTCACCCGGACCGAGGAGGCCACGGAGCGCCGTCGCTCCGAGCGCGACGATGACGCGCGGCCGGACCAGATCGAGTTGCTCGGTCAGATAAGGTAGGCAAGTCGCCATCTCGATCGGCTCTGGCGTTCGATTCCCTGGGGGCCGGCACTTGATGATGTTCGCCACGTAGACGTCGTCGCGCGAGAACCCCATCCCGACGATCATCTTGTCGAGGAGCTGCCCGGCTTTGCCTACGAACGGCTCGCCCTGCGCGTCCTCGTCGGCGCCCGGCCCCTCGCCGACGAAGCAGAGCTCGGCGTCGGGGTTGCCGCGAAAGAACACAGTCTGGGTGCGGGTCTTGTGCAGCTCGCACTTGATGCATCCTGCAACACGCTCCGCGATGACCTGGAGGCGGGCACGCCTGTCGGCCGACTCGGGCGGCGGCTCGGTGAAGGGCGCCGTTGGGATGGGGAGGG
>CALKVR010000318.1 GCA_938004815.1 uncultured Polyangiaceae bacterium
GAGCTCGCCCGGCTCGTCGCGCCGAGCCGACTCGACGGGTGCGGCTTCGGACGTCGGGGGCGTGTCGAGGCGAGCCTGCGAGGCGTGCGCCGGTGGCGCCCCGTTGCCCGGCGTGAAGTTGCGGGGCGTGAGGAGCATGACGTCTTGCGACGTCTCCGAGCCGCGGACGGCCGACGGCGAGACCTCCATCGCGTGCGCGAGCTCTTCGGAGAACTCCTTCGGCGTCTGGAAGCGCTGGGCGATGTCCTTGTGCAGGGCGCGCTGGAACCACGGCCGGAAGCTCACCGGGATGCCGGCGCGGTACGTGTTCGGGTCGGGCAGCGTACCGTTGGCGATCTGGGCGAACGTCATCGCGACGCCCTGGTCGGTCGCCCACACCGTGCGGCCGGTCAGGCACTCGTACGTGATGCAGCCGAGCGCCCAGAGATCGGCGCGCGCGTCGACCGCGCCTTGCCCGCGCACTTGCTCGGGGCTCATGTAAGCCGGCGTGCCGAACACAGCGCCCTCGCGGGTGAGGCGAGCTTGCTGGTCGGTGGGCGTCTCGACCGGCGCGTAGAACTTCGCCAGGCCGAAATCGAGGACCTTGGTGAGGAGCCGCCCCTCTTCGTCCCTGGTCAGGAAGAGGTTCTCGGGCTTCAAGTCGCGGTGGACGATGCCGACGGCATGGGCTTTGGCCAGGCCACGGCAGGCCTGCGTCATCACCGCGACCGTGGTGTCGAAGTCGATCTGCCCCGTTCGCACCATCCGTTCGTACAGCGACTCGCCCTCGAGCAGCTCGAGCACCAAGAACGGGCGGCCGTCCTCGAGGCGGCCGGAGTCGTACACGTCACAGATGTACGGGCTCCGGATGGCCGCGACCGCGCGCGCTTCACGCAGGAACCGCTCGACGACCGTCGTCGACGAGGTGAGCTCCTGCGCGAGGATCTTGATGGCGACCCGCTTGCCGATGTCGACGTTCTCGGCCTCGTACACCGCCGCCATGCCGCCGCGACCGAGCTCGCCCGTGACTCGGTACTTGCCGGCGATGACGAAACCGACCGGTATTTTGGCCTTTTGGGTCGCCGCCATCGTCAAGGGGAAGGGGCCTCTCGGGGTCCTCGGGCGTTCGGTCCGCAGCCTATTCGAGTGGGGGCCATCTCACAACCTCGGGCGGGCCCGGAGGCCGGGGAGAAAGGGGCTTTCACGAAACCGTCCCGAAACCTGAGCCTAGTAGGAATCCCCGGTCGCCCATCGCGAGGACTCGTCATGAAGAGGATCGTGGCAATCATCCGGCCGTTCAAGCTCGACGAGGTGAAAGACGCGCTCGCCGAGATACCCATCGGTGGCATGACCGTCACCGAGGTCAAAGGCTTCGGCCGAACCGGTGGAAAAAAAGAAGTCTACCGAGGCTCCGCCTATGTCGTCGACTTCGTCCCCAAGGTCCAGATCGACGTCATCGTCCCGGCCAGCCAGGTCGAGGCCGTCGTCGAGGCGATCGTGAAGAGCGCGAAGACGGGGCGGATAGGCGACGGCAAGGTGTTCGTGTACGCCGTCGATGACGTCGTTCGCATCCGCACCGGTGAACGCGGTGAGGACGCGATCTGATTTGCGAGACGAAAGAAAGCAGGAAGGACTGGATACGCCATGACGCCCAAAGAGGTCATCGAGTTCGCCGCGAAGAGCGGCGTCGAGTTCGTGGATCTGAAGTTCGTGGATCTGCCCGGGACGTGGCAGCACTCCACGATCCCCGTCAACCGTCTCGACGAGCAGCTGTTCGAGGACGGCATCGACTTCGACGACTCGTCGATCCGCGGCTGGCAGCCGATCAACGCGTCGGACATGGCGATCATCCCCATCGCCGACACCTGCAAGCTCGACCCGTTCTACCAGCGCGCGACGTTGAGCCTCGTCTGCAAGGTCGTCGACCCGATCACGGGCCAGCCCTACGGTCGTGACCCGCGGTACATCGCCCAGAAAGCCGAGGCGCACCTGCGCTCGAGCGGCATCGCCGACACCGCGTTCTTCGGGCCGGAGGCCGAGTTCTTCGTGTTCGACTCGGTTCGCTACGAGAACTCGCAGAAGGGCGCGTTCTACGAGATCGACAGCGAGGAGGCGCACTGGAACACCGCCAAGGCGAGCTTGGGCCACAAGGTCCGCCCGAAGGAGGGCTACTTCCCGGTGCCGCCGAACGACACGCTCGGCGATCTGCGCCAGGACATGATGAGCACCCTGATGCAGTCCGGGATCACGGTCGAGCTCGGCCACCACGAGGTCGCGAGCGCAGGTCAGTGCGAGCTCGGCATCAAGTTCAACACGCTGACCAAGATGGCCGACGACCTTCTTTGGTTCAAATACGTGGTCAAGAACGTGGCGAAGAGGCACGGCAAGAGCGCGACGTTCATGCCCAAGCCGCTCTTCGGCGACAACGGCAGCGGCATGCACACGCATCAGTCGCTCTGGCGCGAGGGCAAGCCGCTGTTCGCGGGTGACGGCTACGCGGGCATGAGCGAGCTCGGCCTGCACTACATCGGCGGCATCCTCA
>CALKVR010000319.1 GCA_938004815.1 uncultured Polyangiaceae bacterium
GCTCGAGAGCGCGGCGCCGAGGAGGATCGCTGCCGTCCAGGCGACGTGCAGGTGAACCCCGGGGTAAGCGCGGGGCAACACCATCGCGTTCGCGCCGGCGACGATCGCCGCGATCGCGAGCGCCACGGCGCGGAACGGGCCTCGCCGTAGGCCGACGCCGAGCTGAGCGGCGGCAACGGCTGTCAGAGCGAACCCGATCGCGATGATGGCGGTCCAGACGCCCGCCGCGCCGGCCGTCGCCGCCGCGAGCTTGGCGGCGCGGGGAGCGACGTCCTCGAACAGGAGCAGCCCGTCGACCGCGAGCGCCGCCACGAAGAGGACGCGACGCCACGCGTGCCGCGGGAAAGCCCGTTCACGGACGCGCACCGCCGCGTAGGAGAGGAGCCCGAGCGCCACCGCGTGCCCGGTGGCAACCGAGATGTGAAGCCACCGGATCGCCGGCGGCGCGTCGTCGAGCACGATCGGCACCGCGCTCACCACGGCGACGATCATCCAGGCGAGCAGCTGGCTGCCGGCCGAACCGAGCACGCCGAAAGGGTAGCGCTCAATCAACCGGGCCGCGCGTTGTCCGTTCTTGCCGCTCGAACGACCTCGGCAGTGCGATGGCCTTGTGCTAGGAGGCCCGCGTCACGTGGCCGCACCGATCCCGTTTGGACCGTACCTTCTCCTCGATCGGATCGGCGTCGGCGCACGGTCCGAGGTCTTTCGGGCGCGGCTTCGTGAGGGCTCGGGCGGCGAGGTCGCCCTCAAGCGGGTGCAAGCGGGCGCCGCGCACGACGCCGAGACGCGTCGCGTCTTCTTCGCGGAGGCCGAGCTCGTCTCCAGGCTCGACCACCCCGGTATCGCCCGCGCGCTCGATCATGGTTTGGTCGCCGACGTCCCCTACGCGACGTACGAGCTCGTTCGAGGGCGCGATCTCGAGACCCTCGTGAGCACGGCGCGCGCGCGGGGGGCGACGCTCTCCGTCGGCGTCGCGTTCGCGATCGTCGAGCGCCTGCTCGAGGCGCTGTCGTACCTCCACACGTGGGTCGACGGCGCGCGCGAGAAGCCCATCTTGCATCGGGACGTCACGCCCTCCAACGTGCTCGTCGGTTACGACGGCGGCATCAAGCTCATCGACTTCGGGATCGCGAAGGTCGAGGGGCGCAACACGACCACCGGGGTGGGAGAGATCAAGGGGACGATCCGCTACATGTCCCCCGAGCAGATGCTCGCCGAAGAGCTCGACCCGCGGAGTGACCTCTATCCGGTTGGCGTGCTCCTCTACGAGCTCCTGACTGGTCAGACCCTGTTCGAGGGGATGCGGCCGGTTCAGATCCTGGAGGAGGTCAGCCGGGGAGGGGTGCCGGAGGTCGCGCACCCGTCGATCCCGGCCGAGCTTGCGACTTTACTTAGGAAGGTTCTCGCGCATCGGCGCGCGGAGCGGTACGATACGGCCGCACACCTCCTCGAAGCGCTGCGCGCGCTCTCGGGGAGAATGGGCAGCCTCGATGGCGCCGAAGGCACCGCGAGGTTGATGGCCGAGTTGTTTTCTTCTCGCCCTGGCGCACCGAGCACGTTGCGTCCGGCGAGAATGCTACACGATCACGAAAGCGTGACTCCCGAGGAGCCCTCGACCATGGCTGAAGAAAAAGGTGGCAGCGACCTGGACGTGTTCGAGGGGCTGGCAAAAAAGTCCCAGCGCTCGCCGAGCCTGCCAGGCCCACCGCCGGGCGCCCCGTCCGCGCCGCCGCCCATGCCGCCTTCCGGTCCGCCGTCCAAGGCGCCGCCGCTGCCGAATCCGTCATCCGCGCTGCCGCCGCCTTCGGGCCGGGCCGCCGGCAACAAGAGCACGCTGCTCGGCGTCCCCGCCCTCGAGCCAGGCATGCGCGCTGGGTGCGAACGCCGCGGGATCGGCCGCGAAGGCTCGCAGTCGCACTGCCCGCCACCGCTGCCAGTCGTCCGGGTCGACGACGACCAGGTTCACGCCGGTGGTCGCCCGTACCGCTCGCGGACGACGTCGCGCATCGTGTAGGTC
>CALKVR010000320.1 GCA_938004815.1 uncultured Polyangiaceae bacterium
GTGCAGCCCCGACCTCAAGAGCGTCGTCGACGCGAACGGCAACCTCGTACAGACGTGCCCCCCCGACCAGGGCTGCGCGGGCGGCGTGTGCGTCCCCGCGTGCGACGCGGCCGCGGCTGCCAAGGGCAGCATCGGGTGCGATTGGACGATCGCGACGCCCAGCTTCTACGTGGGCATCGCGCCGCCCTGCTTCGCCGCGTTCGTGACCAACAACTGGGACAAGCCCATCGTCGTCACCGTCTCGCGCGGCGGCATGAGCTACGACGCGACCACCTTCGGACGCATCGCTCAGTCGGACCCGAACGTCGCCGGCTGGCCCGCGCTGCCGGCGAGCGGCCTGCCGCCAGGCGAGGTGGCGGTGCTCTTTCTCTCCGACGACCCGACGAGCGTGAACGGCGGCCCCCTCACGTGCCCCATCCAGCCCGCCATCCGCACCAGCCTCGGGACGGCGGTCGCCGGCACCGGCCTCGGGCAAGCTTGGCAGATCCACACCGACGCCCCCGGCACGATGTACGACATCCTGCCGTACGGCGGCGCCCTGTCGTACCTGCCCAGCGCCGAGCTCGTGCAGCCGATCACGGCGTGGGGCACCAACTACGTCGCCGTGCTCCCGCCGCCGTCCTCGGGCCCGCCCTGGGGGCAGATCGTCGCGACCGAAGATAACACCACCGTCACGATTCTTCCGAGCATCGGGCTCCCCGCCGGAGCGGGCGTCAACGCGTACCCCGCCAACACCCAGGGCTCGCTGACCCTCAACGCCGGGCAGTACGTGCAGTGGCAGGGCGCCGAGATGACCGGCACCATCGTCCAGAGTGACAAGCCGGTCGCCTTTACGGGGGGCGATGGTTACCAGTGCTACTCGTCGGCGACGTCGAGCGGCGGCGGCTGCGACTCGGGTCACCAGCAGATCCCGGCGGTCTCCGCGCAAGCGAGCCAGTACATCGGCATGGCCTTTCAGTCGCGCATCGGCGGCGCCGAGAGCATCCCCTACCGCATCGTGGGCGCCGTCAACGGCACCACGCTTACCTACGACCCGCCCGTGCCCGGCGCCCCCGCCGCGCTCAGCCTGGGGCAAAGCGTGATGTTCGAAGCGACCACCTCGTTCAAGGTGACGAGCCAGGATGCAGACCATCCGTTCTACCTGGGGCAGGTGATGCCCGGCGCCGGGTGCGTCGGCGACGAAGACTTCGTCAACATGTTGCCCCCCGCGCAGTGGCTGTCGAAGTACGTCTTCTTCACCGACCCCACCTACCCGACGACGAACCTCGTCTTCGTCCGCGAGAAGACGAACGGCACGTTCTCGGACGTCAACCTCGAGTGCCTCGGCACGATCTCCGGCTGGCAGCCCATCGGCGGGTCGGGCGAGTACGAGATCGCCACCGTCGATCTCATCCGCGACAGCGTTCCGAACGGCGGGTGCACGAACGGCCCACAGGTCGCCGACAGCGCGGCGCCCTTCGGCCTGCAGGTGTGGGGCCTCTCGAGCTGCTCGTCGTACAGCTACCCGGCCGGCGGCAACGCCTCGACCATCAACACGGTCGTCGTCCCGCCCGTCCCGCGCTAGATGGCTGGGGCCCCCTCACCGTCGATGAGGGGGGAGCTCAGATAGCGCGGTGGCGATGATGTCGACCGCGCGATCGAGCCTCGCTTCTGGCTCGGCCGCGAAGCCGAGCCGCGCGTAGGGCCGCCGCTTGCCGTCGAATGTGAACCGCTTGGCGGTCTGGAAGACGACGCCGCGCTCCGCGCAGCGAGCCGCGAGCGCCTCGACGTCGCAGCCGGGGATGTGCGCCCAGAGGGCCATCCCGCCGACCGGCAACGTGAACGAGACGCGCCCTCCGAGGCGCTGTTCGAGGGCGGCCGCGAGCGCCCGGCGCCGCCCCTCGTACAGGCGTCGCATCCGCCGCGCGTGCCGCACGAGCTCGCCTTCGTCGATGAAGTCGGCGAGCGCGTGCTCGAGCACCCGGTCGCCCTGGCGATCGATGATCGCGCGGTGCGCGGCCGCTCGGTCGAGGAGCGGGCGCGGTCCGACCATGAAGCCGACGCGGAGAGCGGGCGCGAGGATCTTGGACAGCGTCCCGAAGTAGATCACCGAACCGTCGCGGTCGGCCGAGGCGAGTGGCAACACGGGCCGCCCGTCGTAGTGGAACTCGTGGTCGTAGTCGTCTTCGAGGATCGCGAGCCGGTGCTCGCGCGCGACCTCGAGGAGCGCGAGCCGGCGCCCCGAGCCGAGGAGCGCGGTGGTGGGGTATTGATGGTGCGGGGTCACGTACACCGCGCGGACGCGGCCGCGCCGGCACCGCGCGCGCACCGCGTCGACGTCGATGCCGCCGCCATCGATCGCGATCGGCTCGATGGCGGCGCCGGCGGCGCGGATCGCCTCCCACCCCGGCCGGTAGCCGAGCGCCTCGACGAGCACGACGTCGCCGGGCTCGACGACGGCGCGGGCGGCGAGGAAGAGCGCCATCTGGCTGCCTCGCGTCATGACGATGTCGTCCTCGTCGATCGCGAGGCCGCGCGCGCGGGCGAGGAGGCCGGCGAGCGCCTCGCGCAGCGGCGCCTCGCCGCGAGCGTCGCCGTACCCGAACAGCGATGCGGCCCGCTTCGAGGTCGCGATCCGCCGGTACGCCCGCGCGAGCGACGTCGCCGGGACGTGCCTCAAATCGGGGAGGCCGCCGAGCAGCGCGATCGCGCCGCGCGGGGGAGGGATGGCCAGGACGTCGGCCGGCGCGGGCGTGAGCGAGAACGCGCTCTTCTGTGGGTCGCGCTCTGACGGTCGTGACGGCCGGCGGGGTGAGCGGTCGGGGAGCTCGAACCGGACGCGCGTGCCTTTCGCAGGCACCGACTCGGTGTAGCCCTGCGCTTCGAGCTCGCGGTAGGCGGCCAGCACCGTGTTGCGGTGGACGCCGAGCGTGGTCGCGAACGTCCTCGAGCCGGGGAGCGGATCACCCGGTCGGAGGCGGCCGCGGGCGACGTCGCGCGCGACCGCCCGCGCGATCTGCAAGAAGATCGGCTCGCCGGAGGGCTCGAGCGTGATCGTCCAGCGGTCCATGGGTGGTCTCTTACACCCTTTGCGTTCGCTCTCCCTGTACTAAGCTCGCCCGATGTTTCTCCGGTCGTCGTCGCTGCTCGTGTTCCTGTCGATGGGCCTGGTTGCTTGCGGCGACGATGCCGGCGCCGGCGGGGGAGCCGACACTTCGAGCGTGAGCACGACCGCGACGAGCTCGAGCGCGACGAGCTCGTCCGGCGGCGCGTGCCTCGGTGTGTGCTCGACACCGCCGCCTCCCGGGTGGAACGGGCCGGTGCTCCTCGCCGACGACGACGTGGAGAGCTGCCCGAGCCCGGTCCTGGCGGGCGGTCTGGCGAGCGAGCCCGGCGTGCCCGACAGCGCCATCGAAGCGGGCGCGTTCGCGTGCGGATGCGCTTGCGTCGCCGACCCCGCGTCGTGCGCGAGCGTCGACGTCGATCCGGCTTGTAGCGAGGGGGCCGACACGTTCGCCGCCGTCCCCGAGGCGTGCAGCACGCCTCCTGCCGTCGCTGCGGCTGCCGACGACGTTCAGATCGGCGCGGTGTCGCCGGCTGGAACGTGCACGCCCGCCGGCGAGCAGACGGCGCCTTCGGGCGCGGGGTTCGTCACGCCGCGCGACGTCTGCGGCATCCAGGTCACGACGGCGGGCTGCGAGGGGACGCAGGTCTGCGTCCCGTCGACGGACGCGCAGGTGTGCGTTTGGCGGCACGGCGCGGTCGGCTGCCAGCAGGTGCCCGCGTATCCGAACGAGCTCGTGCTGGTTGCCATGATCGATGATGGTCGCGCTTGCGGCGCCGGAACCTGCACCTGCGAGACCGCCGCCGGCGGCTGCGCGGGCTCCGTCGAGCTGTACTCGGACGCGGCCTGCGCGACGTCGATCGCGACCGTCCCGGCCGTCGCCGGGTGCGCGACCCTCCCGCAGCCCGAGGTGGTGGGCTCGGCGCGCTACGCCCTCACGAACCCGAGCTTCTCCTGCCCCAGCGAGCCGGGTGGGCAGGCGGTGGTGACTGGCGCGGTAGGCGCGGCCGAGGACGAGGTCTACACGCTCTGCTGTCGCGACTGATACGCTCCCCTCCGATGCTGGCGACGAGGGGCTCGTGAAGAGGGGCGGTCCATCGGCCGCGCGCGCCCTCGCCTTGGCGGTCTGCGGGGCGGCGTGCTCGCTCCCCTTCGACGAGATCGGGTTCGGCAGCGGGCCGTCCTAACACACACTGCTACGCCGAGCGGTGCAGTGCCTCGGAGAGCAGCACTGTAATGTCCTCCGTCGGGATGTCCAGCGCGCCATCGCCAATCGTCAGCTCCTGCATGCAGTACGCCGGAATTTGACTGGGCATGAAGTAGTAGGCGAGCAGCGTGCCCGTCTCTTCGGCGATATCCAGCACCGCCTCCCACAGCCGTTCCTTGTCGCGCTTGAAGTAGATCTGCATCATGTTGCAGTGCGGCGGG
>CALKVR010000321.1 GCA_938004815.1 uncultured Polyangiaceae bacterium
GGCTCCAGGCCGCGCACGAGGCCCGGTTGGCCGAGGGCGAGCCCGAATAACGCTTTCCGGAGTGGGCTCGCCGGGGCGGGGCCCGGTCGGAATCGATCGGGTCGTTTCCCCTGCTCGCACCTCCGGGCTATGTTTTGGCGTCGATGGTGCCGATGGAGCGGTTGCTCGAGGCTTGGCGCGCGGATCCGCGCGAAGAGCCTACCGTTGAGCTCTGCGCCATGCTCATTCGCGCAGTGCTGAAGGCGACCGGACAGAAGATCCTTCCGGACAAGTTCGTCATCGACTTCGCGAACGAGGCGACCACCCTCCATCCAGACAACGTCGAGGTCGTGATCGCGTGCAGCGATCTGTACCTCGCCAACGGTCTCATCTCCCACGCGAAGACCCTCCTCGAGATGGGCGCGCAGCACGCGCCGCGCGATCTGCGCGTCAAAGAGCGGCTCCTCAAGGTGGGCAAGCTGCGTCGAACTCAGGAGCTCGCCTCGCGCGCGCCCGATCCCGAGACGCTCGACGCACCTACGACGCCGCTCGATCCGCCGACCGAGCCGGCCACCTCCAAGGTGCCCCCTGCGCCCATCCTGTTGCCGCGGCACCCGCGTCGGCAGGCGACCGCTCACGGGCTGGCGCCCGCGACCGGCCGCAAGCCGACGGTGCAAGGCGTCCAGTCGCCGCTGGCGGCCCCCGACACGAAGACCGAGACGAGCAAATCCGTGCCGCCGCCGGCCGGTGGCGCCGACGAGCACCCGCGCCGCAGCCGGACGCTGATGGCCGGGTTCGGGGCGCCGCCTCCGGTGCCCGTGCCGCCTCCCGTGCCCGCTTCGACGCCGCCGCCCGCGCGCCATGTGCGGCCGTCGGATCCGCCTACGTCGGTGGGGCCGGCGCACGAGCCCCGGCCGTCGGACGACGGCCCGATCACGCGCGTGGACGCAGATGGACCGCCCACGCGCGCTGGTGCCGACGCGATACGGCAGGCGATCGAGGACGAGGGCCCGGCGACGGCGGCCTCGACGCGTTCACCTCCGGTTTCGGACGACGGCCCGCCGACGAGCGTCGGGCCCGACGGTCCGCCCACCGCGGTCAAGGCCTCGACGCATCCGCCGCCGGCGCCAGCGATGTCCTCGCCGGAGGAGGCCGACGTCGACGGCGACCAGCCCACGGCTGCGCGCCCTCCGAGCGTCGCTCCGCCCCGCGCGCCGCCGCCGAACGTGGAGTGGGACGCGGGCGGGCCGCGCCCGGCCGCGCGCCGCGCCGCCCTCCGCCGCCCGCCGCCCGTCATGCGGCCCGCCGCGCCACCGCAACCCCGCGTCCCGGTCTTGGGGCCGGCGCTCGAGGACGGCCCGAGCGAGGGCGAGGGGCCCACGAACGTCACGGCGTTGCCGCCGCTCGGGCCTCATGGGCTCGCGCTCGAGTCGCGCCCGCCGCCGCCCGCCCCCACGAGCGACGAGGGCGACGATGATCCGCCCACGCGCGCCCGCGAGCTCGCTCCGATGGCGCCGCCCGAGCACGACGCGCCCACGCACGCCCAGCGGCCGCCGCCTCTCAGGCGCCCGGGATCGCCGCCTCGGATGGCGCCGGATCCGGACGGCGACACGACGACGACGAGCCTCGGCTCCTCGCAAGAAGCGCCGACGCTGTCCGGCGCGCTGACCAAGCCGTTTCGACGACCCGAGTCGGTGCGCCCGTGGCCTCAAGAGGCGTCGTCGTTCCCAGCGCCCGGTGGCCACTTCGATGCGCACCCATCCGTCGCGCCCGTCGGCCCCGGCGGCACGCTCGCGATGCACGTCACGTCGGCGGGCGGCGATCCCGATCGCGACGTGGGCACCCTCGTCCTGAATGCGGCCGAGGCGCTGGCGGCGGCGCGCGTCGATCCACGCTCGCCCCACACGCGCGCGTCGGAGGCGCCCGCGGCGGGCCCGAGCCAACCGGCGCCGACGTTCGGTCCGCCCCCGTCGTTCGCGCCTGCGTACGTGCCCGAGGTGCCGCCCTCGTTTGGTCCGCCGCCCGGGCTGCCGGGGTCGGGGGGGATGCAGCAGGCGCCGGCGTACGGCGCGCCCGCGATCGACCCCGGGTCGATCCAGTTCGGTCCGGCCCCCCAATCGTTCGGGCACCCCGACCCGGCGCTGCTCGGCTATGCGGCCGAGCCGCCATCGCCGGCGATGGGCTTGCCGGCGATGGGGGCGGCGTCCGTCGGTCCGTCGGGGTCGGGCAACCCGCACGCGTCGTTCGCCCCGTCCGCGTTCCCCGACCCGTTCGGCGCAGGCTCGATGGACACGTCGGGCCCGTCGTATCCGGTCGGCGCCCACGAGCCTTCTCGGCCGGTGCGCTTGTACGTGGCGCTCGGGGTGGCCGTCGTCGCCGTCGCGTCGCTCGTCGGCTACGCGACGTCCCTCGTGCTCGGCGACTCCGCTTCGACGCAGGCGACGCCCGTCGCGAGCCGGCCCATCGGTGAAGATCTCGAGAACGCGCTCCTCGCAGGCGGCCCGCCCGATCTCTTGAAGGCCGACTCGATCCTCCGGTCGAAAGAGGGCGAGGGCGCCCCCGAGATATTGCTCGCGCGCGTGCGCGAGCGAACGCTGTCGGCGCTCGACGTGAGCGGCGATCCAGCGGGGATCGACACGGCCGTCCAGAACGCGAAGAACGCCGGCGTGCCGCCCGGCGACGTCGCCTTCGCCGAGCTCGTGAGCGCCATCCTCCGGTCCGACGCGGGGCGGGCCGACCAGATCGCCGACCAACACCGCGCCGACCGGTCGCGCGACGCGCTGTTCAACCTCGCGCTCGCGGTGATGGCAGAGCGGCGAGGCGACCCCGTCGCGCAGGAGCTCTTGCGCACGGCGCTCGCGGTCGAGCCCCGGCTGAGGCCTGCCTCCGTCCGCCTCGCGCGGTGGCTCATCTTGCACGGCGACGCGATCGAGGCCCGCAAGGTGGTCGATACCCTTCCGGAGGGTGATCCCTCGCGCAAAGCGCTCGATGCGCTCGCCGCGACGAAGTCGTGGCTCATGGAGCGCAAGGCGGGTACGAAGCCGCCGGGCGAGCCGGCGGTGATCACGGCCGAGATCCCGCGGTCGCTCCACGCGATCTTCTCCGCCGTGAAGCTCGTCTCCGACGCCGAGGACGCGGCCGAGAAGCGAGCCACGACCGGCAAGAGCAACCCCGAGGCGCAGGCGCAGCTCAAGCGCGCCATCGACGAGGCCGAGAGCCCGGCGCTGGCGCTGCTGTTCGGCGATATCGCCCTCGCGCGCGGCGACGAGGCGATGGCCTTCGCCGCGGCGTCGCGTACGTTGACGCTCACCCCAGGGTCTCGCGAGGCGCTGACGATGCTCGGGCGGGCGAGCGTCTCGCTCGGCAAGCTCGATCAGCTCGACGCGATGCTGGAGAAGCTGCCCGCGGAGTCCACGATCCAGCTCCGCGCGTTCTCGGCGTACGAGCAGGGCAAGACCGACGCGCTGACGAAGCTGGCGCAGGGCCTCACCGATCAGACGGACCCGGGCGGCGCGGTGCGCGTGCGGCTCACGCGCGTCCGCGGCACCGCCCCGATCCCTCCCGACGCGATCGAGCGGTTGCTCGCGGCCGACCCGGTCGGCGGCGATCTCTGCGCCGTCGACGCGCTGCTCGACGCCGGCGAGATGGAGAAGGCGCGCGTGATCGTCGACGGGTGGGGTGACGGCGCGCTCAACCCCCTCCGCGCGCCCCGTGTCGCTCGGCTCCTGCGCTACGAGGGCAAGTCTCGCGAGGCCGTGAGCGCGCTCGGGGCCGCGACGCAGAGCAAGGCGGTCCTGGTCGAGCGCATCCTACTCGGCGCCGACTCGACGGCGGACCGCGAGCAGACGCTCGCGCTCATCGACGAACGGCTCGGGACGGACCGAACGTTCTGGAACGCGTACGTGCTCGCGAAGAACGGTGACGGAGACAAGGCGAAAGCGCTCTTGGAAGCGGCGTCGCCGCCGTCGTTCGACACGCCGCTCAGCTCTCGCGTCGCGGCGGCGCTCGCCTACGGCGAGGTGCAGGACGCGGGGCGCGGCGAGCCCATCGCGCGGGTGCTCCTCGAGAGCTTCCCGAAAAACCCCGACGTTCGGCGCGCAGCAAAGGCGCTCGGCGTAGAAGAGCGGCGCTAAATTCCCGAGGGGCCCACAAAGCTGGTAATACGCTTGATCCGACGGGTCTCATGCGACGAGCGGACACGATGAGAGCGTTCCTGACGGCCGCGTTGTCCTGCGCGGCGGCGTGCGGAACGGGCGGCGGCGGGCAGCCGAGCGCGAGCGCATCCGCCGAGGTCCCGACCGCGAGCGCCACCGCATCGAGCGCGGCGCTGCCGCCCGTCGACGACACGCCGAAGGGCGCGGGCGTGACCAAGTTCGTCCACGCCGACGACGCGGCGTCGGGGTGCGCGGCCGCTCGCTTCGACATCGCGCAGAACCTCCTCCGCGGCGAGCTCACCCTCGCGGGCCGGCCTGGCGCCGCAGGCGCGGGCGAGATCGCTGCCTCGTGGCTCATCCAGCTCCAGAACAAGGCGCAGATCGGCTTCGCCGGCTTCGACGGCGACACCAAGCGAATCGCTCGCGATCGCGGGATCGGCAACGCGCGCGAGCACGCGCCGCGCCTCTTCGTCACGGGCGACGCGTGGACGGTGGTCTGGTTCGACGCCGAGGGTTTGGCCTACGCGCGCCCGGTGTGGGAGGCGCAGCCTGCCCCGACGATCGAGCACCTCTCCCCGCTGAAAGACGTCAACCCGGCCGACGTCGCGTTCGCGGCCACGCCTGGTGGCGCGCTCGTCGTGGCGTCGCCGTTTGCGACAGCGGGCGACCAGCTCTCCCTCTTTCTCTTCGCGGGGAGCACCGAGGGCCAAAAAGCGAGCGCGCTCGGAAAGACCAAGTCGGGCAAGAAGCCGCGCGAGCCCGCTGTCGCCGCGGACGCCAAGGGGTACACCGTGGCTTGGCTCGAAGACGACGGCCACATCGAGGCGGCCCGCTTCGACGCCGAGGGCAACCTCCAGGGGGGCACGCCCGCGGTCGCCAAACCGGCCGAGCGAACCGGCCTGACCGCCGCCGCGATCGAAGCCGGGACCGTGATCGCGTGGCTCGAGGGCGGCTCGGTCTACACGCGCC
>CALKVR010000322.1 GCA_938004815.1 uncultured Polyangiaceae bacterium
CCGACGCACGTGGCGAGCGCGACCCAGAACGCGGAGCGCGGGCGAAGGAACGCGAACGCGATCGGCCAGACCAGATAGTAGTGTTCCTCGACCGACAGCGACCAGATGTGCGAGACGAGCCATGTCCGTTCGACGTCGAAGTTGGTGGTGTACGTGAGGGCGTGGACCCAATCGTTCAGGGGCACGTCCGCCACACCGAACGCGCTCAGGGCGGCCACCACGCCGAGATAGCCGAAGAAGGCGGGCAGGATGCGGAAGGCTCGCCGCACATAGAACGCCCGGATCGACACGCCGCCCCGGCCATCGCCCGCCTCGCCGGCGTGCCGCCTTCGCTCGTCGAGCAGTAGTTTGGTGATGAGGAAGCCCGAGATCACGAAGAAGACCCGGACGCCCACCTTGCCCCACGCGTGAGCGCTGCCGAGGGGGATGCGCGAGCCGCCGATCACGGCGCTCCCCGCTACGTGCGACGCCATCACCATGACGATGCTCAGCGCGCGGAGCCCGTCGAGCCCTTGAATGCGAACCGCCGCCGATGACATCTGCCGGCCGTGGGGATATACCGGCCCGAGACCCATGACCACCGAGCAGATCCTCGCCGAGTACTTCGCGAGCCAGAGCGAGAAGGCCAAAGGCCTGGGGCCCGACGACTCGCTCCTGGAGAAGGGGCTCCTCGACTCGATGGCCATCGTGAAGCTCATCTCGTTCCTCGAGGACCGCTTCGGCGTGCAGCTCTCGGACGAGGAGTTCGACCCCGACAACTTCGAGACGCTGACCGCGATCTCGTCGCTGGTGGAAGCGAAGCGCTCGAAGGGCTGAGCCTTGGATTTCGGGCTGACCGAGGATCAGGAGGCGTTCCGCCGATCCGTCGCCGAGTTCGCTCGGAAAGAGCTCCAGAAGGGGCCGGGTGAGGCCAGCGCCGTCCGCCACCGAGAGAAGGCGGGCGAGTTCTACCGCGAGGGCTGGGAGAAATGCGCCGCGTTCGGGATCATGGGCTTGCCGGTGCCCGAGGCGTACGGCGGCCTGGGCAAGGACATCGTCGATTGCACGATCGCGATGCAGGCGCTCGGCCGCCATTGCCTCGACGCGGGCCTCCTCTTCACCCTGAGCTCGCACATCTTTACCTGCGAGATCCCGCTGCTCCTGTTCGGGTCGGCCGCCCAAAAAGAGGCCTACCTCCCGCGAATGGTGCGGGGCGAGATCATCGGCTGCCACGCGATGAGCGAGCCGGGCGCGGGCAGCGACGCTTTCAGCATTCAGACCACCGCCGAGAAAAAGAGCGATCGCTGGGTGCTCCGCGGGTCCAAGACGTTCACCTCGAACGCGCCCATCGCAGACGTGTTCTTGGTCTTCGCGACCACCGACCCGAAGAAGGGTTGGGCGGGGGTGACCGGCTTCTTGGTGGACCGATCGCAGAAGGGCCTCTCGGTCGGCAAGCCGCTCGAGAAAATGGGCCTCAAGACCTCGCCGACGGGGGAGGTGACGCTCGAAGACGTGGAGGTGCCGCTCGATAGCGTGCTCGGCCGGCCCGGCCAGGGCTCCGCCATCTTCAACGCCGAAATGGAGTGGGAGCGCAGCTGCCTCTTCGCGACGCACCTGGGCGCAATGCAGCGGCAGCTCGAAAAGTGCGTGACCTACGCCAAGGAGCGCACCCAGTTCGGCAAGCCGATCGGCTCGTTCCAGGCGGTGGCCCACAAGATCGCCGACATGCGCGTGCGCATCGAGCTCGGCGAGCTCGCGCTCTACAAGGTCGCGTGGCTGAAGGCGAACGGCAAGCGAGCCAGCATGGAGAGCGCCATTTCGAAGCTCGTGATCAGCGAGGGCTTCGTCCAGTCCAGCCTGGACGCAGTGCAGATTCATGGGGGGTACGGGTTCATGACCGAGTACGACGTCGAGCGCGACCTGCGCGACGCGGTCGGCGGCAAGCTGTACTCGGGCACGAGCGAGATCCAGCGCAACATCATCGCGAGCCTCCTCGGACTGTGACGCCGTTTCTCATCCACCAGCTCCTCTTGAAGAGCGCCGAGGCGTCACCGGACGCGCTCGCGGTGGTCGATCCGAAAGGTCGCCTCGACTACGCCGGCCTCGCGCGCGAGGCGACGCGCGCCGCGACGGCGCTCGCCGACCTGGGGGTCGCGCCCGGTGATCTCGTCGCCGTCTGCATGGAGAAGACGAACGCCGCGATCGCGACGGTGTACGGCGTCCTGATGCGCGGCGCGGCGTACGTGCCCATCGACCCGTCGATGCCGCGCGCGCGCGCCGAGCAGATCTTGGCTGGAACCGGCGCGCGCCTGGTGGTGACCACCGGCGACCGGGTCGACCTCTTTCGGGAGGCGACCGCCGCCGCGCCGTCGCTCTCGCGGGCCCTGATCGTGACCGGTCAGGCCCCCGCCGAGGCGCCCGGCCTCAACATCTCGCGCGCCATTCGGGATGAGGGGCTCAGGGCCGAACTCGCGGCGCTGGCCACCGAGGGCATGGAGGGTGCGGACGAGAGTCTGGGCCTGATCC
>CALKVR010000323.1 GCA_938004815.1 uncultured Polyangiaceae bacterium
TCGCGAGCTGGGCGAGCCCCCCGGAGAGACCCGTCACCGCGAGCCAGCCGATGTCGACGAGGTCGGGCACGCGAAAGGTGAAGAGGCTGAGCAGCGCGTGGGCCACGAACGCCACGAGCCCGAAGTGGAGCGCGATCGCCTCGGCGCTCTCGGGCTCTCCATCGCCGCGACCGCTGCGCATGAGGCGCAGGAACATCATCGCGAGCGCGCTGAAGACGGCCGCCACGAGCGCGACCCCGGCGGGAAATGCCGCGACCGCCGTCTGGGTACCGGCGACGAGGACGATGCCCGAGAACGCCACCAAGAGGATGGCCCAAAGAGAAGCCCCCGGACGCTCACCCAGGATGTGAGGCGACAGGAGAGCGATGAAGATCGGCGCGGTCGAAAACAGGGTGATCGCTGCGCTCACGCCGAGCTCGGGAGACGAGACGGCGTAGAACGTGGCCAGCATCGAGGCCGTGCCGAGGAGCGAGCGCGCCCACGAGAGGCCTCGCCGCTTCGTCTTGAGCGGCGCGCCCCGATGCAGCGCGAACGCGAGCGCGACGAGAGCACCCACGAGCGCGCGGCTCGCACCGACCGTCGTCCACGACGCCGACCGCGACGCCAGGCGTGCCGCGATGGTCATCACGGCGAAGAGCGAGTTGGCGAGCGTCACCCAGTAAAGGCCGCTCAGCGCGGAGTCGGGCACGCCACCACGGCTAGCACGGCCGCCAGCCGCGGCCACCGATTCGTATTCTGTGATCAGGCCTGGGCGTGGATCTGTTCCGGTGATCGGGCGGACGCGGGGGCAGGGGCGCTCGCGCCGTCGACGTCGAGGCCGAGCTTCTGACGGACCTCGGCGAGTGGCGTCGCCCAGTGGCCGGCCCAGTCGAAGCCGAAGAGCGCGCGCGAGCCCCGGCCCATCTGCCAGCCGCGCGCGATGGCGTCCATGCGCCGCGTCCGGTCCTCGGTCGCGTAGAAGAACGTGTTGAGGAGGCCGAGCGACAGGATGAGCATCGAGAGCTTGGCGCGGAACTGCGTCAGGTAGAACGCTTGCAAGCCGAGCTCGCCGGCGACATCGACGTCGAACCCGGTCGCGGTGTGCCAGACGTCGTGCGTCTCGCGCAGATGCGTGAACACGTAACCGGCGGGCGTCCCGTCGTCGGCGCGCATCTGGATGTCGGAGGGATCGAGGCCGCGGGCGCGCATCTCTTCGACGAAGGCGCGGCCCAGGGTGCCCTCCGGGAGGCGGCCCAGCTCGACGAGGTCGAGCGCGCCGATGCGCGGGCGCCGGCGGAACACCTCGGCGTGTTCCGGGTTCTCGAAGAACTCTCTCACGATCGCCTGGCCGTCCTCACCCGCCTCGAGGCTGTCGAGGATGTTGAAGACCTCGTCGAGCTTCGACGGATCGCGGACCAGCTTCACGAACGCGAGGGTGGCGCGGGCGCCCGAGACGGCCTTCGAAAGGAGCTTCATGGCTTGACAGAATGCGAGCTATCGCTCACTTTGACAACTCGCGTATGCCGACCGCCGAATCCGCCCTCGACAAGCCGCGAAAACAGCCACGCCAGGCGCGCGCGCAGGCCACCGTGACGGCGATTTTGGGAGCGACTGCTCACATTTTGGCCGAGGCCGGGTACGACGCCCTCACGACGAACCACGTCGCGGCACGCGCGGGCGTGAGCATCGGCTCGCTCTACCAGTACTTCCCCAGCAAAGAGGCGCTCGTCGGCGAGCTGATGGATCGCCACTGCGACCGGATGAACGCCCTCTTCGGCGAGGTGTTCCTCCGCGCCCAGCGGTTGTCGCCGCACGAGCTGGCTCGCGAGATCGTCGCCGCCATCTACCGCGCCAAGCGAGAGAACCCCGCCCTCTCGCGCGTGCTCCGCGAGCAGCTCCCGCGCATGGGTCGCACGTCACGGCTCGAAGAGAGCCTCGCCCAGATCACCGACGTCGTCGCGAGCTACCTCGAGCAGCACCGCCCCCTGCTCCGCGTCACGAACCCGGCGCGCGCCGCGTTCTACGCGGTCGAGCTCGGCGAGTCGCTCACGATGAGCGCCGTCATCAAGCGCCCACACGACGACCCCGACACCGTCATCGACGAGATCGCCGACGTGGTGAGGCGCTACTTGTTCCGCTGAGCGGCTCGCTCGTCGAGCACGCGCTCGACGTCAGCCCAGCCGAGCCCAGCGGCGCGGAGGGCCACGAGCAGGTGGTAGACGACGTCGGCGGCCTCTTCAGCGGCGCGCGCGCGATCGCCGTCGGCCAAGGCGACGACGAGCTCGCTCGCCTCTTCGCCGAGCTTCTTCAAGCGCAGGTTGCGATCGGCGAGGAGGCGCCGGGTGTACGAGGGCTTTTCGCCCTCGGCGGGCTCGACGGTGCTGCGCGACTCGATGGTGGCGTCGAGGGACGCGACCGCATCGAGCGCGGGCGCGCCGAAGCAGGTCGTCTGCCCGCTGTGGCAGGCGGGCCCGCGCGGCTCGACCCGCGCGAGCAAGCAGTCGCCGTCGCAGTCGGCGCGAAGCTCGACCACGCGCATCGTGTTGCCGCTCGTCTCGCCCTTCTTCCAGAGCCCGCGACGACGCGAGAAGAAGTGGAGCTCGCCGGACGCGAGCGTCCGCTCGACGGCCTCGCGGTTCGCAAAGGCGAACATGAGCACCGCGCCGTCGCTGGCGCGCTGCGCGACGACGCCGATGAGCCCGCCGCCCTTGTCGAAGTCGAGCGCGCCGACGTCGATCACGCGCGCCCCGTGAGCGGCACGCCCAGCGCTTCACGCGCGGCTCCGGCGACGGCGCGGTTCGTCGCCACGAGCCCGCGACCAAAAGCGGTGCGTTTGCCGTCCCAATCGGTGACGACGCCGCCCGCCTCCTCGATGATGGGGATGAAGCAGGCGGCGTCCCAGGGCGAGAGCCGCCCGTCGGTCATGAGCTCGGCGCGCCCCGTCGCGACCAAGTAGTAGCCGAAGCAGTCGCCCCACGTGCGGGCTAGCCGGGCGCGGTCCGCGATGGCGCGCCAGGGAGCGGCGCACTCGGGCGCGTCGGGGAACCGCTCGTCGGTCGTGAGGACCACCGCGTCGGCCAGCGCCGAGACCTGCGACACGCCCGCGCGCCCGCCCTCGACGACCACGCCCTCACCGGGCGCGGCCGCGATCGCCTCGGACGTCACGGGGAACCGCGCCGCGCCCGCGAGCACCGTCTCACCCTCGACCAGCGCGACGAGCGAGCCCCACAGGGGCGCCCCTGCGAGGAACGACTTGGTGCCGTCGATGGGGTCGATGCACCACCGCCGCTTCGCCTCGGGGCGCGTGGCGCCGAACTCTTCACCGAGCACCCCGTCCTCGGGGAAGTAGCGCTGAACGAAGGCGCGCGCCGCCTGCTCGGCGGCCCGATCGGCGTGCGAGACGGGCGAGCCGTCGGCCTTGGTCTCGACCTTGAGCCGCTCACCCCGGACGTGGGCCCGGTAGTGAGAGAGCGCGACGTCGCCGGTCAGGCGCGCGAGCTCGATCGCTGCTTCGAGGAGAGTCTGGATCATCGGGTGTCCTGTGCGCTGCGGACCGAAAGCCCGGCCCGGTGCGCCTCCATCTTGATCGAAGAGACGGTCGTGCGCCCGTCATGAAGGATGCCCGCCACCAGGGCCGCGTCGGCGCCCGACTCACGGAGCGCGCTCGCGACGTGCTCTGCCGCCCCGGCCCCGCCCGACGCCACGACGGGAACACGCACCGCATCGACGACGGCGCGGGTGAGCGGGATCTCGTAGCCGTCGCGGCTGCCATCTCGATCGATGCTGGTGAGCAACACCTCGCCCGCGCCGAGCGCGACGCCGCGCGCGGCCCACGCGACCGCGCACAGATCGGTCGCGCGGCGCCCGCCGTGAGAAAAGACGCGGTAGCCCGAGGGCAGCTCGGGCGTGGCCGGCTCGCGTTTGGCGTCGATGCTCAGCACGATGCACTGCGCGCCGTAGCACGCAGCCGCGCGGGTGAGGAGCGCGGGGTCGGCGATCGCAGCCGAGTTGATCGCCACCTTGTCGGCGCCCGCGCGGAGCACGCGCCCGACGTCCTCGACGGTGCGAACCCCGCCGCCGACCGTCAGCGGAATGAAGAGCACCTCGGCCGTTCGTCGCACGACGTCGAGCATCGTGTCGCGACCCTCGCTGCTGGCCGATACGTCGAGGAACACGATCTCGTCGGCGCCCTCGGCCTCGTAGCGCGCCGCGAGCGAGACCGGGTCGCCGACGTCGCGCAGCCCCTCGAAGCGCACGCCCTTGACGACGCGCCCCTTGTCGACGTCGAGGCAGACGACGATGCGCCTGAGTGTCGCGCTCACGGGACGTCTTCTTCTGTGAGCTCGACCGAGCCCTTGGTGCTGAAGACACCGCCGCCCGCGTCGTCGAGCGCTTGCCGCAGGGCGAGCCCGGTCGCCTTGAAGGCGGCCTCGATGAGGTGGTGGCGATCTTTGCCTCGCAAGATGCGCACGTGCAGGGTGGCGCCGAGGGCGTCGGCGAACGACCGCAGCACGTGGGTGTAGAGCCGATTGGGGAGCGCGCCCTGGAAATAGAATCGGCCGCCCACGTCGATCACCGCCTGCACCAATGCGTCGTCCATCGGGATGGTGCGCTCGCCATAACGAGCGGCCGACGCGGGCGTGATGCTGCGGACGGCGCGGCCCAACGCAATGGCGACGTCTTCCATCAAATGGTGCTGGAGATCGCCCTCGGCGCGCAGGGTCAGGTCGAGGCCGGCGTACCGCGCCAGCGTCGTTAGCATGTGATCGAAGAACGGCTGCGTCGTCGCGACCTCGACCCGCCCGCCGAGGCCCCGCTCGCGGGCGCGCCCGATCACGATCTCGATCCGCGTCTCTTTGGTCTTCCGGACGACTCGCTTCTTCATCCACCGTACTCCCGTGCGACCTGGGTCGCGTCGACCGCGCCCGTGTAGAGGGCCATCCCGATGACCACACCCGCGACCCCGGCGCTCGCGAGCGAGCGCAGATCGTCGAGCGAGCCGACGCCGCCCGAGGCGAACAGCGGGGCGCTCGTGGCGCCTTTGAGCTCTCGATAGAGCGAGTGGTCGGCCCCGCCGAGCGCGCCCTCGCGGTGAACCGCGGTGACGAGCAGCCCTGCGAGCGGCAAGCCCGCCATCTCGGTGGCGAGCGAGGTGACCGCTTGGCCCGCGCCGCTGGCCCACCCACGCACGACCACCTCACGCTCGCGGACGTCGAGCGCCACCACGATCCGATCGGGGAACCGTGAAGCGAGCCGCTCGCGAAACGCGGCGTCCTCGACGGCGCGGGTGCCCACGATGACGCGGTCGGCGCCGCGCTCGAGGAGCTCGGCGGCGCGCTCCTCGGTACGTACGCCGCCGCCGACCTGCACCCGAAGCCCGCTCTCGCCGATGAGCCGATCGACGAGGGCGGCGTTGTCGCCGCGCCCCGTCGCCGCGTCGAGATCGACGACGTGGAGACGCGTGAAGCCGGCCTCACGAAATGCGCGCGCCTGACCGACGACGTCTGCGACGCGCACGCGCTCGGCCGCGTAGTCGCCGCCCACGAGTTGCACGCAGGCCCCCTCGCGGAGATCGACGGCGGGGTACGCGATCACGCGCCGATCTCCTCGAGGATGGCGCCGAGCAGGGCGAGGCCGCCGCGCGAGCTCTTCTCCGGGTGAAACTGGCAGCCGACGGTGTTGCCGCGCCGCACGACGTCGAGCTCGGTCGTGGCGACGACGTCGGTGGCCTCGATCGCGCGGCAGGCATACGAATGAGCGTAGTAGACGGCGTCGGGCCACGGCCACGCGGGCGCAGACGCGGACGCGGCGAGGGGGCTCCAGCCCATGTGGGGCGTGCGCGCCGTAGCGAGCTTCGTCACCCTGCCCGCGAAGATGCCAAGCCCGTCGCCGGGACCCTCGTCGCTGCTCTCGAAGAGGAGCTGCATCCCCAGGCAAATCCCGAGGCACGGCCTTCCGTCGACGAGCGCGCGAGCGAGCGCCTCGCGCGCGGGAGACAGGCGCTCGGCCGCGGGAGCGAACGCGCCGACCCCGGGGAGCACGACCACACCGGCGCTGACCGCGCGCGCGGCGTCGGTCTCGATCGTGACCGTCACGCCGGCGCGCGCGGCCTCGAGCGCCTTGGCCAGCGAGTGGAGGTTGCCGACGCCCAGATCGAGCAGCGTCACGCGCACGCGAGCACCTCTTTCAGCGCCGGGAGCGCGCGCGCCATCACCGCCCAAGGGCCCACCGAGATCCGGAGAGCGTCACCGATCCCGGTGAGCCCGGAGAAGGCCCGCACGCCGACCCCGCGCTCGCGCAGGGCCTCGGCTTTGTCGGCGGCGTCGGCGATCGGCACGAGGACGAAGTTCGACGCCGACGGGAGCGGCTCGTGCCCCATCCGTCTGAGCTCGGCCACGAAAGACGCACGCGCCGCCAGCACCCCGGCGACCCCAGCGTCCACCCAGGCGCGCTCGCCATCGAGGGCGGCTACCGCCATCCGCTCGGCGAGGGCCGTGACCTTGTAGGGCCCGCGCGACTTCTCGACCGCCGCGACGATATCCGGCGCGCCCACCGCGTAGCCGACCCGCGCCCCCGCGAGGCCGAACGCTTTCGACAGCGTTCGCGCGACGAGGAGGCGCCCCGCGTCTTTGGCGAACTTCACCAGCGAGGCAGGTGCGTACTCGACGTAGGCCTCGTCGACGATCACGAGCCCCGTCGCCTCACGCAAGACGCGCTCGATCGCCTCGACCGACGCGAGCGTGCCGGTGGGGTTGTTGGGGGTGCAGATGTAGATGATCTTGGCCCCCGTCGCGAGGAGGCGGTCGGCGTCGATATCGAAGCCGCGGTTCGCGACGAGCGGCACCGGCTTCGGCTCGAGCCCGTTCATCCGGGCGAAGTACGGCAGCATCGCGAACGTCGGGTCCGGGTACGCGAGCGCGTCGCCTGGCTCGGCGAAGGCACGAATCGCCGAGTCGAGGACGTCGTCGCTGCCGCAGCCGGTGACGATCTCGGCCGTTGGGACACCGAGCCAATCGGAGAGCGCGCGCTTGAGATCGTGCGCGTAGTGGCTGGGGTACCGGGAGACGAGATCCGGCGAGGCCTCGCGCAATGCCGCGAGCGCGGCCGGGGGCGGCCCGAGCTGGTTGGTGTTGTCGCTCAGATCGATCGCGACGGGCTCGCGACGCGAGGTGTAGAGCGTCATCTCCTGGTAGCTCGCGCGGACCAGATCGTCCGCCGACGGGATCCTCGACGACCGGTTCATCGCGCGCCTCCTTTTGCGAACGCCTCCGCGGCCGCGGCGTGCGCCGGCAGGCCCTCGGCGCGGGCGAGCCGAGCCACGTCGCCTGCCATCGCTGCTGCCGCTCGTCGGTCCACGCGCTGCCAAGTGGACCACCGGAAGAAGTCGCCGGTCGAGAGCCCCGAGAAGCTCCGCGCCGCCCCGGCGGTCGGCAGGACGTGGTTACCCCCCGTCAGGTAGTCGCCGAAGGCGACCGACGACGCCTCGCCGAGGAACACGGTGCCTGCGTGGCGCACGTTGGCGAGCGCCGCTTCGGCGTCGCGCACCGCGAGCAGCAGGTGCTCGGCGGCGTAGGCGGCCACGAACGGCCACGCGTCGTCGAGCGACGCGATCGACAAGACGGCGCCGCGCGCGCCGAGGGCGGCCTCGACGATGTCGGCCTTCTCGGCAACGGTCGCGGTCAGGGCGCGGACGATCGCTGCCGCGACGGCCTCGCCCACCGCCAAGGTGACACAGCTCGCGTCCGGATCGTGCTCCGCCTGCGCCACCATCTCGCGCGCCACGTGTGCGGGATCGGCGGTCTCGTCGGCGACGACCAGGATCTCGCTCGGCCCCGCCGGCGCGTCGATCCCGACGCGGCCCGCCACCTGCCGCTTGGCCTCGGCGACGTACGCGTTGCCGGGACCGACGATGCGGTCGACGCGAGGCACCGTCCGGGTGCCGTACGCGAGCGCGGCGATCGCCTGGGCGCCGCCGAGGGAGAACACCCGCGTCGCGCCGCCGATCGCGGCCGCGGCCAACACGACGTCGGAGGGCACGCCGCTCGGGCCGGGCGGGCTACAGACCACGATCTCTCCCACGCCCGCGACGACGGCGGGCACGACGCCCATGAGCACGCTGCTCGGGTAGGCGGCTCGCCCGCCGGGCGCGTAGATGCCGACGGCCGCGAGCGGGTCCGGGCGGCGGCCGACGACGACGCCCGGCTCGACCTCGACCTCGGAGGCCACGGGGAGCGACGCCGCGTGGACACGCGTGAGGTTGCGCTTCGCGCGCTCGAGCCCTGCGACGAGCGCCGCGTCGAGCGCGGCCCGCGCCCGTTCGATGGCGGCGCGCGGCACCTCGAGGCGGTCGAGATCGACGCCGTCGTGGGCACGGGTCAGCGCGTGGAGCGCCGCGTCGCCCTCGCGCTCGACCCGCTCGAGGATGGCGCGGACGGCCTCGCTGACGCCGCGGGTCTCGGCGCTCGACGCGCGAGAGAGGATCGACCCGCGCTCCGCGTCCGAAAGGCTCGCGAGCGAGCCGGTGTGAGCGAGGCGGATCACGGGACGAGCCTCTCGATCCGAGTCACGAGGATGCCCTCGCAACCGATCGACTTCAGGCGCGCCACGACGCGGTAGATCTGCGCTTCGGGCACGACGGCGTGGACGGCGACGAGATCGCTCGCGGGGCCGTTCACGTCGACCACCGTCGGCCCGGAAATCCCGGGGAGGAGCTCACGGACGGTCTGGAGCGCTCGGCGCGGGGCGTTGGCCATCAGATAGCGCTGGCCGCGCGCTCGGACGACGCTCTCGAGGGCGAGGCCGAGCTCGTCGATGGCCGCCGCCACCGCCGAATCGAGGCGCGCGCGTGGGCGGGTGACGAGGCGCGCCGACGACTCGAGGACGGTGGCGACCTCGGTGAGCCCGTTGACGCGCAGCGTGCTGCCGGTGGAGACGAGGTCGACGATCACGTCGGCGATACCGAGGTGGGGCGCGACCTCGGCCGCGCCGCTCACCGGCACGACGCGGACGGCCTTGCCGCGCGCGCCGAAGAACGACGCCGTGAGCTTCGGGAACGCGGTGGCGACGGCCGCGCCATCGGCGATCTCCTCGAACGACGCGCCCGTGTCGCGCGACCGGCAGGCGACGACCAGGCGGCACCGGCCCATGCCGAGATCGACCACCGACTCGAGCTCGCGCTCCGATTCGGCGACGCAATCCCAGCCGGTGATGCCGGCGTCGGCCGCGCCATCGGCCACGAACTCGGGGATGTCTTGCGCACGCACGAACAGCGCAGAAAACTCGCCGCCGAGCGAAGCCACGAGGGCACGCTCGCTCGAGGCGCGGACCTCGAGCCCCGCGTCCGAGAGCGCGCCGCGGACGTCGTCGAAGAGGCGGCCCTTGTTGGGCAGGGCGATGCGGGCGCGCGCAGCGCTGGTGGTCGGCTTGAGGAGCGATTCGGTTGGGCTCACGGAGACCTCGAGGTTCGAGATACGGAGGTCACGCGACCGGCGAGCATCTCGCTCGAGGTCACGGGGCGAATCTCGAACCGAGGGCCTCTCGACGGGAGAGCGCTCAGCCCGTACCGCGGCGCGCCGACTCGCCCGAGAGGAGCGCGCCACGGCAGCGATGATGCTGATGGTGGGCGGCGCGGGCGATCATTCGCAAAGCCTACCAGACCTCACGCGAACGCGCCCCATTCGTCTTCGAGGAGCTTGATGGCGTCGACAAGATCGACGGCGACGCTCTGGGCCAGCCACTCGTCGGCCTGACGACCGGCGGCGATGGCGGTGAACGTCGGCGGGACCATGCGCCCCGCGAGCTGGGTCAGGACCTTGCCCGCGCGTTGCAGGCGGCCGACCCATTCGGAGTCCTTGTACGTACCCTCGCCCTGCGCGAGGAGCGTCTTGCCCAGGCTCAAGAACCGGGCGCGCAGGACGTCGGTCGGCTCGTCGCGCTGCGCGACCGAGCGACGCAGATCGGCCAGGCCCCGGAGCACCATACCGACCGGGGTGCCGGGCGTGACCGGGGCGGCGCCGAGCGATGGCCTGAGCGCGCGGAGCGCGAGAAAATGCTCACCCTGGGGGCTCTCGATGTTCTTCACGAACTCGGCACCCGACACCTCGGCCGCGCGGAGCGCGAGCTCGCGCGCCGTGGGCAGATCGACCGGCAGCGAGTCACCCATATCGTCCTGCTTCGCGATCCCACCGCCCGCGAGGACCGGGTCGGCCCACGCCATCACGAGCAGGCCGTGCCCCAGCTCGGCCGGCGTTCGAATCCAGGTGGCGACGACCTGGGCGCGCGCTTCGGCCACGGCGACGCCCAGCGCATCGAGCCACGCGACCCTGCCCTCTTTCAGCTCGAACTTGGCCGTGCACCCCGCGGCCCCGATCTCGGAGAGCCGCCCGTCGAGCTGGCGCTCGGAGAGCTGCCAGTGCATGAGCGGCGAGAGCGGCTCGCGACCGTCCTCCCAGTCGACGTTCTCGACGCTCACCACCGGCACCTCGAGGTTGGGCCGCGGCGTCATGGCGGTGACGACGGGGAGCACCGGCGTCGTGTCGAGATCCTGCCGGCCGCGGCGCAAGCGCGCGGCGCTCGCGCGCGCCTGCTTCCGCTTCAGCTTGGGGGGCTTTCGTTGAGCTCTCGCCATGATCAGTTCATCGGCGCGTGCGCGCCCCTGCCGCCGGCGTGCGCGCCGCTGGCAAAGGCGACGAGGCGATCGAACACGGCGGTGCCGCGCCAGATGTCGTTGTGCGAGGCCCCCGCGACGATCTGAAGCTCGGCCCGCGGGATGGCGCCGGCGACGGCGCGCCCCATGTCGGCGGGGATGAGACGGTCGGCCTCGCCATGGATGACCAGCGTCGGCACGCGGATGCTCGGCGCCTTTTCGAAGGTGTCGAAGCGATCGCGGACCATCAGACCGACGGGCAGAAAGGGCAGGTAGCGCCGCACCATGTCCGGAATCGAAGTGTACGGCGAGATCAGCACGAGGCGCGCGCCCTTCGAGCGGGTGGCCATCTCGACGGCGACGCCGCTGCCGAGACTCTGCCCGACCAGGACCACGCGGCTCGC
>CALKVR010000324.1 GCA_938004815.1 uncultured Polyangiaceae bacterium
ACGCCGAGCCACGCGCGCCCGCCCGTCGCCGGAGCGGCGCCGGCCCCCACGGCCCAGAGCGCGGCGGCGGTCGCGGCGCCGTGGAGGAGAGCTCGTCGAGGGAACATGGGCCGACCCGCAGGCATTCGAATACACTAGCAGCGCCGCCGGCTCTCGATGCTCGCGCCTTCTGATTTTCGACGCTTCGCCCCGCCGGTCGCGCTGGCGCTCGCCCTCGCCGCCTGCGCGGGGCGGGCCACCGACGATCGCGCGGGACAGCCACCGCGACGACCGACCCCGGACGAGCAGCCCGCCAAGCCCTGGGACGCGTTCGCGTCGCTCGACAGTCTGAAGACGGTGGGCGAGACCCGCAGCGCGCACCCCGCCGGCGACTTCATCGCGTCGATCCGGGTCAACGATGTCGCCGCGCGGTACGGAACCAAGGGTCGCGAACCGCTGCCCGAGGGTGCGCTCGTCGTCGAAGCGCTGGCCACCGAGGCGAACACGCCGCCGGCCGTCTACTACGCCATGCTCCGCAAGGCCCCCGGGTATTTCCCCGACGGCGGCGACTGGGCGTACTTCGTCGTGGCCGCCGACGGGACGATCGAGGCCGAGGGCAAGCTCGCGCTCTGCGCGCGGTGCCATGCCGAGGCCCCCCGCGAGCACGTGTTCGAGATCTTCCGCGGCCCCGCGCCCTGACCCCGCTGTGCAATGTTTGCGTGGTTCGGGCCACCCCCTGACAGGGATGCCTTACCCCGCGGGGTGCGACATCGACCGTTTCGACAAAAAGCCAGGTCCGGCCCCGGATCTCGGGAGGGGTTGCCAGAATGGCACGGGTCCTGCTGAAGCACCGGTGTCCTTCGCTTAACTCTCTTCTTCTTCCGCTTGTTCCTTCCGACGCTTCTCTTCTCTTTTCGGCCTCTCGCTTACCCTTCTAAAGGCCGAAACCTCACTTTTTAGACCGTAGCTTTCGCTTTCTCTTCCGTTTGGGTGTGAGCGAGAGCTTACGGCGACGTGGCCCACCAGCAGGGTCATGCACGATCTGGCTCGCCTCTGGCGAGACGGGGGCGCGGTGCTTCGGGCGAGCACCGCGCGTTGCCGTTTTGTGCGGCCGTTACAGCTGCTTGACAGCCTTCTCGCACGCCAGTAGACCGCGGGCGGCTCGAGCGCCCATAGCTCAGCTGGATAGAGCACAGGCCTACGAAGCCTGGGGTCGGATGTTCGAATCATCCTGGGCGCGCCGGTTCAGATGGAGCCCGTGACGGAGGACGACGCCTTCATGGGCGAGGCCCTCGCGGAGGCGAGGCTGGCCGCGGCGGCGGGCGACGTCCCCGTCGGCGCCGTCGTCGTGCTCGGCGGGCAGATCGTCGCGCGCGGCCACAACCGGCGCGAGGCCGCGTCGGATCCCTGCGCGCACGCCGAGGTCGAGGCCCTCCGCGAAGCCGCCAAGGCGCGCGCGAGCTGGCGCCTCGTCGGCGCGACCGTCTACGCGACGCTCGAGCCGTGCCCGATGTGCGCTGGTGCTCTCGTCAACGCGCGCATCGCGCGGCTCGTGTACGGCTGCTCGGACCCAAAGGCCGGTGCGATCGACACACTCTTCACGATCGGGCGCGACCCGCGTTTGAACCATCGCTTCGACGTCACGGCGGGGGTGCTCGCCGACGCCTGCGCCGCCGAGCTCAAGAGCTTCTTCGCGGCGCGACGCTGAGCCTCGCGCCGTGTCCGACGGTGTAGAGTGATCGACATGATCGACGACTCGCTGTTCGTCGCCCGGGGCCCCGACCTGCCGCCGATCGTGGCCGAGGTCACGGTGCCCACCGATCGCCACGCCGCGTTCTTCGCGCTCGCGACCGAGGACGGCCTCGAAGCGTGGCTCGGTCGCAGGTCGCTCGTCGATCTGCGCATCGGCGGCGCGTACGAGATCTACTTCGACGGCGATCAGCCCCCGGGCCTGCGGGGGTCCGAGGGGTGCCAGATCCTCGCGTACGTCCCTGGCGAGATGCTCGCGGTGAGCTGGAACGCGCCTCCGACTTTGCCCGCCGCACGCGCGAAACGCGCGTGGGCCGTCTTCTCGTTCACGCCCGTCGACGAGGGCACGCGCGTCCGGGTCACCCACCTGGGCCTCGGCCAGGACGGCGAGTGGCCCGCCGTGCGTGCGTACTTCGAGCGCGCTTGGCCCCGCTTCCTGAACGCGCTCGCCGAGCACATGCACGCCAAGCAGGCCCACCCCGAGGGAAGCACCGCCCCCCGAGAAAGGTAGAACGCCGTCGTGATCCACCGAGCCTCGCTTCGCACCCCGCTGTTCGCCGCCGCCGCCGTGCTCCTCGCGTCGGGCTGCGCGAAGACGTCGGGCGATGGCAGCGACGGCGACGGCGGCAGCGCGAGCAGCGGCGGCAGCGCCTGCGGGTCGAAGCAGGACGCCGAGGGCACCCCGATCGTCGTGCGCTTCGTCAACGAGCGGCCCGAAGAGATCTACCTCTGGACGGACTGCGACGTGCCCGATCGGCCGAGCTTCGTCTTGTCGCGCGACGGCGAGACGGTGAAAATCGACAAGCCAACCTGCAGCGGCACCTGCGGGCAGGCCCAGACCGACGAGGAGCCCTACTGCCCGACCGTCGACTGCGAGCGCGGCAAGCTCCTCCGCGTCGAGGCCGGCGCCACCTACGAGTACGCCTGGCAAGCAGCGGAGCTGGTGCTCTCGTCGATGCCCGACGACTGCTACCACGCGTCCAAGACCATCCAGAGCAGCTGCTGGCGGCAAGTCGACCTGCCCGAGAGCACGTTCGTCGCCGGCGGCGAGCTCTACATCAAGCAGCAGCTCCAAGAGTCGGGCGCGCCACCGATGCAAGACGGCTGCCCGTGCGCGCTGCCCGCCGACACCGACGGCGTGTGCGAGATCGACCGCGACTTCTGCTCGGTCGAGGGCACCGGCGTCGCGCTGCCCCAGGTCACCGTCGATCTGCCGAGCGCGGGCGCGATCGACTTCGTGATCACGGCTGCGGGCAGCTGACGAACATCTGCGCGCCGAAGACTTGCACGGCCTCGGTATCGGGGCTGCAACCCTCGCGGGTCATCGTGAGCTCGGCCCACAGCTGCGTACCGCAGTAAGTGAAGAGCTGCTCGTTCGTCGGCCCGGTGAGCTCGACCGCGACGGTCTTGGTCGTCGTCCCGCTGCCCGTGCAGTCGCCCGGGATCGAGATGGGCCCCTGGGCGAAGTCGCCGGTGAGCGGGTAAAGCTCGGTCTCGTAGTCGTAGTCGACCACGCTCGCGCTGTGGAACACGAACGTGTCGCTGTGCTTGGAGCAATCGAACAAGAGCGTGACCTCGCCCACGAACGTCACGGGCGCATCGGGAGCCATCTCGTCGACGGTGGCGTCGAGCGACATCGAGCCCGTCGTCCACTGGAGCGGATCGGCACAGGTGATCGGGTCTTCTCCCTCGCACCCCACG
>CALKVR010000325.1 GCA_938004815.1 uncultured Polyangiaceae bacterium
CGCGTCGCTTGGCGTGTTTCCCGGGAGACACGGGGGCGCATGCCGAGACACACAGGCACGCGTTGGGCGAACCGTGTGATCTCGAGCACTTAGCCGCGCGTCCACCGTGGCACCTCGGCTGCACTAGGGCCCAGCGGAGGTCCTGATGCTTACCCAGACGTCGTCCCGCCCCATCGTTCGCCCCGTCTCCGAGCTCCGCCGCGCCCTCGTCGCGCTCGGTCCCGAGCTCAGGGGTCGCGCGCTCCGGCTGACCCGGAACGCCGCCGAGGCCGACGATGTCGTGCAGGACACGGTCGAGCGCGCGATGCGGTTCGAGTCTCACTTCATTCCGGGAACGAACGCGCGCGCGTGGCTCTTCCAAATCCTGTTCAGCGTCTTCGTCACGCGCTGCCGGCGTGTTCGCCGCGAGCACAAGGCGCTCTCGTCGCTCGCATCCGATCCGTGCGCGTGGACGCTGCCCGAGCAGGGGCCGGCGATGAACGCGCTGACCCCGGCGCTTCGTGACAAAGTCGCGACGCTCCCCAAGAGCTTTCGCGACGCGGTCGAGCTCGTGGACCTCGAAGAGATGAGCTACCGCGACGCGGCCGCGAGAATGGGCGTTCCGGTGGGCACGGTGATGAGCCGTTTGCACCGTGGTCGCAAGCTCCTCGCCTCCGCGCTCTCGTCCGAGCAGCCGACGCAGCTCGCCGCCTGATCAGGGCCCATCGCCCGAGCAACCGAGGGTGGGATCGAGGGCTCGCCTCCCCTCGATCGAAATAGTAAGAACCGAGGCATGACGCTCCCTCGCCCGGTCTTCATCGTCGCCGCCACCCGCACCCCCATCGGCGCGTTCCAAGGCGCGCTCGCTTCGGTCGCCGCGCCGCGGCTCGGAGCCGCCGTGATCAAGTCCGCGCTCGCGCAGGGCAAGGTCGCCGCCGACCAGGTGGGTGAGGTGTTCATGGGCAACGTCCTATCGGCGGGCATCGGCCAGGCGCCCGCGCGTCAGGCGCTCATCTACGCCGGCCTGCCCGACACCGTCCCCGCCACGACCGTCAACAAGGTCTGCGGCTCGGGTCTCCAGGCGGTCGTGCTCGCGGCCAAGACGATCGCGCTCGGTGACGCGCAGATCGTCGTCGCGGGCGGCATGGAGTCGATGTCGAACGTGCCCTACTACCTCCAGCAAGCCCGCACCGGCTACCGCATGGGGCACGGCAAGCTCATCGACGGGATGATCCACGACGGCCTCTGGGACCCGTACGGCGACTTTCACATGGGCAACGCCGGCGAGAAATGCGCGCGCGAGTTCAACTTCTCTCGCGAGGCGCAAGACGAGTTCGCCAAAGAGAGCTTCCGCCGCGCCCTCTCCGCCCAGAAAGAGGGCCTCTTCAAGGCCGAGATCACCCCGGTCGCCGTCCCCCAGAAAAAGGGCGACGACGTCCTCGTCTCCGACGACGAGGGGCCGCCGGCCGGCAAGCCCGAGAAGTTCGCGTCGCTGAAGCCCGCCTTCCAAAAGGACGGCACCATCACCGCCGCCAACGCTTCGTCGATCAACGACGGCGCGAGCGCGCTCGTCCTCGCCAGCGAAGAGGCGGTCAAGCAGCACAAGCTCGAGCCGCTCGCGCGCATCGCCGGCTACGGCGGCGCCGCTCAGGCCCCCGAGTGGTTCACCACCGCCCCCGCCAAGGCGATCGAGAACACGACGAAGAAGCTCGGCATCACCACCAAGCAGATCGACCTCTACGAGATCAACGAGGCGTTCGCGGTCGTGCCGATGGCCGTGAACAAGCTCTGCGACATCGACCCGGCCACCGTGAACGTGCGGCGCGGTCTCGCTCGGCCACCCGATCGGCGCGAGCGGCGCCCGCGTGCTCACGACCCTCCTCTACGCGATGAAGGATCAGAACAAGAAGCGCGGCCTCGCCACGCTGTGCATCGGCGGCGGTGAGGGTCTCGCGCTCGTCGTAGAACGGTGATTCAAGACCATCATGTCATCTCTTTGCACGATGGCATCGCTGCTCTTTCACCCCGCTAGCCCCCCTCACCACCGGTGAGGGGGGAACGCATCCGAGAGGGGGTGGCTGGCTTCGCGGCCGAGACGCCGACGCTCCCGCCCGCCACCGACACGAACAGCTACGCGCTCGGCTCGCGCGAGGTGATCCTCGTCGAGCCGGCGACGCCCTACGAGGCCGAGCAGCAGGCGTGGCTGGCTTGGGCGCGCGCGATCGAGGCGAACGGCGCGACGATCGTGGCCCTGTTCGCGACCCACCATCACCCCGACCACGTCGGCGGCGCCGCGTTCTTTCTCGAGGCGCTCGGTGTCCCGCTCTGGGCGCACGAGGCGACGGCGGCGCGCTTGCGTACGCCAGTCGCCCGCAAGCTCGCCGACGGTGAGACGATCGATCTCGACGGTCCGAGCCCGCAGCGGTGGAAGGTGCTGCACACGCCCGGCCACGCGCCCGGCCACCTGTGCCTGTTCGAGCGCACCCTCGGCGTCGCCGTCGTCGGCGACATGGTCGCGAGCGTCGGCACCATCTTGATCGAGCCGTCCGAGGGCGACATGACCGAGTACCTCGCGCAGCTCTCGCGCCTCGAGGCGCTCGGCGCCAAGGTCGCGCTCCCCGCGCACGGCGCCCCCATCGAGGACCCCGGCCGCCTCTTTCGGGCCTACCGAGCGCACCGCTACATGCGCGAGGAGCGGGTGATGATGTCGCTGGGCGCGGGCGGCACGCTCGACGATCTGCTACCGCGCGCGTACGCGGACGTCGGCCCCGACGTGTACCCGATCGCGCGCATGAGCCTCGAGGCCCACCTCGTGAAGCTCGTGCGCGATGGCCGGGTTCGCAGGGTCGACGACCGCTACGTCGCGGCGTGAAAGCTCACGTGCCGGTCGCGGCGCCCCAGGCGCGCGGCGCCGACTCGCCCGCGGCGCTGTACCCGTAGACGTGGGTGCGGACGTGGACGGCCGAGTGCCGATCGCACCAGAGGGTCTGCCCATCGCTCTTGGCGCGGACCTTCGCGCACTCCTCGCAGAGCGGCTCGATCTCGGGGACCTTCCAGTCGGGGTTGTGGTTCTTTTCGCGAACGGTGACGACGGGGCAGCCCGCCAGCCGCACCACTTTCTCGGCCACCGACCCGAGGAGCAGGCGCTTCAGGCCGCGCCGCCCGTGGGTACCAATGACGATACTGTCAGCATTTAGGTTGGCGGCCAGCCACACGATCTCGTCGGCGGGCACCCCGACCGAGGTGTGCACGAGGACGGGCGGCGGGCTCAGCCCGGGCTGCTGCTCGAGCAGCTCCTTGAGGCGCTTTTCGCAGAACGCGACGACGTCAGGCGCCTGCACGCCCTCGACCCCCGGTGGCGCCACCATCCCGGGATACGCCGCGAGCGGTACGCGAGGCTCCGAAACGGTGAGCACATGGAGCTCGGCGCCAGGCTGGCCGTTGCCCATGTAGACGGCACGGTCGAAGACGAGCGTGCTGCCCAGGTTGAGATCGATCGCAGCGAGGATGACGAGCTTGTTGGCCATGACCGGGTTGCCTCCGACCCTCGCTATCGCATCAGGCGTGCCAGCTCGCCGCGCGGCAATGGGGCGTTCGCGACGCGCCGTTTCGCCCCGGTGAGGGGCTTTCGGAGACACACCGTCGCCGCCCAGCCCGCAAACGGGGCACCGCGTGCAGACTTTGCGCGAGGCTCAGGCCTTCTCGTGGCGCTTTTCGCGCGCGACGACGACGGTGCACCCGGCCAGGCGCACCACCTTCTCTGCGACCGAACCGATGAGGAGGCGCTTGATGCCGGTTCGGCCATGCGACGACACCACGATGATGTCGGCGTCGACCTTGGCTGCCAGCGCGACGATCTTCTCCGCCGGATCGCCCGCGTCGAGGTGAAGCTCGACGTTGGGCGGCTCCTTGCCAGGGTGCGCCTTCTTGTAGTCGTCGACCCTGGCGTCCATCACGTCTTTGAGCTTGTGCGAGTCGACCCCGGTGAGCTCGGGCGCGTCCATCTCTTCGACCGGGGGTTTGACGTTCGCGATGTTCGGCTCGGACACGCAGATGACGTGGACCGTCCCCTGCGAGCCCGCCCAGTCGAGGGCGCGCTTCGCCACCAGGTTGGAGCCGCGGTGCAGGTCGAGGGCGGCGACGATGACTCTCTGCTCGCTCATGCAGTTCTAGTCTTGTTATGGCCTTCCGCCTGGGGCAACAAGAGATTCGTGAGCGCTGGCACACCCAGTCCGGGCCCCGGGGCGGTCCCCGAGAGCCCCAAGGTCGCGGTCATCATGGGCAGCCGCAGCGATCTGGACTTCCTGGCCCCCGCCATCGAGATCCTGTCCGAGCTCGGGGTCCCGCACGAGGTGCGGATCGTCTCCGCCCACCGGACGCCGGCCTGGATGACCGAGTTCGCCACCACGGCCGAGGCGCGCGGCCTCGAGGTCATCATCGCGGGCGCGGGCGGGGCGGCGCACCTCCCCGGGATGGTCGCGGCCCAAACGCTCGTCCCCGTCCTCGGCGTGCCCGTGCCGGCCACCTCGCTCCTGGGCGTCGATTCGCTCCTCTCGATCGTGCAGATGCCCAAGGGCGTCCCCGTCGGCACGCTCGCGATCGGCAAGCCGGGCGCCGCCAACGCCGGCCTCCTGGCGACCGAGATCGTCGCGTTGCGCGACGCGGCGCTCCGCGAGCGGCTCCGCGCCTGGCGCGACGCCCGCCG
>CALKVR010000326.1 GCA_938004815.1 uncultured Polyangiaceae bacterium
GCGCGTGCGGGACGATCGCGGCCGACGCGGTTTGCGAGGCCGACTGCTCGACGGCAGAGCTACCGATCGACTTCGTCGGAACGAGCAACGGCGCCGTCGGGCAGACCCAGCTCGCGCTCACGTTCGCGGCCGGCACCGGTCAGCTCGATCAGGCCCTCCGCGCGGCCTGGCAGACGAACGCCACCCCCACGAGCGACATCGGCATCCGGTACCTCAAGAACGATCTCTTCCCGATCGACACGCCGCCGCAGCTCGCGACGCCCCATCGGCTGAACCTCGACTGCGACGGCACCGACACCCCCATCCAGAACGGCCAGCGCCTCCCCGCCATCGCGCCCCTCAGCGGCGGCTTCATCGCGGCGTTCGTCTCCAACTTCACGGCGCCGCTCCGCGACGACATCCAGGCGGTCGTCCTCCCCGCCGCCGGCTGCACGACGGCCGCGCCGCCGCTCAACATCAGCGACACCACCACCGGGACCGAGCCGGCCGTCAACGTCGACGTCGCCGCCGCCGGCGTGGGCGCGGTGCTCGTGGTCTGGGAGTCGGCCGGGCAGATCCTCGGTCGCACCGTGACGTCGATGGATCCCAACCCGCCGGTCCTGGGTCCGATCACCACCATCGCGAGCGGGCGCACGCCGCGCGTGGCCGGCTTCGCCGGGGGTTGGTTCGTCGTGTACCAGGGCGCCGACGCCGGCGATGACGATGGTGTCTTCGTCCGCAAGGTGAGCACGTCGATGGTGGTCGACCCGGCCGCGCTCGTGAACGTCCAGACGTCGGGCGCACAGGACCAACCCGACGTGGCCGTCCTCGCCGACGGGCGCTTCGCGGTGGCTTGGCGCAGCGGCGGGCAGGTCTTCTTTCAGCGCCACGCCCTCGACGGCTCGAAGATCGCCGGCGACCAGGACGCTCCGTTGCAGGTCACGGCGGGCACCGAGCAGGGCGCCCCCGCCATCGCCGGCTCGGCCGAGTTCTACGCGATCGCGTGGGAGCACGGCGCCGAGATCCGCGGGCGCCTCCTCGGTGCGAACGACGGCTTTCTCTTCAACGCCATCACCGGGCAGAACGATGATTTTCCCGTCACCCGCGGCACGGTGTCCCCGCGCAAGCCGGCGGTGGCGATCGGCAACTACATCGTGTTCGGTTGGGAAGACACGAGCGGCGCCGCCCCCGGCATGTACGTCAGGCGATTTCCGTATCCGAGCTGACCGGGCCGACCTCCGCTCGGACGAGCGAGTCAGCTCGCCTGGTCGATATCTTCACGCAGGTAGGCGATCGTCCGGATGATCTCGACGATGCGCTCGCGCAGCTCGAGCGTCAGCCCGACGAAGCGGACGCCCATGCCGGGGTTGGGGCAACCAGGGCGCGCCGGGTTGATCCACTGCACGCGCCCCTCGATGTCGAGCGGCGCCGCGCGGTGCGGCGCGGGATCGAAGCGGAGCCGCAGCCGCGTTCCGGCGGCGAGCGGCGCTTCGGTGCGCACGAAGATGCCGAGCGCCGAGATGTTCGTGATCGCGGCGTAGAGAAAGGTGTCCTCGGTCTCGCAGTCGACCGACCACGTGACGGGAAAACGATCGGCGCCGCGCCGATCGCCCTCGGCGTCGGGCTCACCCTCGTCGTCGCGATCGGGGCCGCTCTCCCGCATCACCAGCCTCGATTAACCCCGCTGGCGGAGCGTGTCGAGAGCGCGGCGACGCCGCGGAGCGTCATCGCACCGTTATACGCCCGGCGATGGCGCGATCGTCGCGGTGCTGGCCCTCGCTCACGCGGAGGCGGGTCTTGCCCTGAAAGAAGCCGAAGAAGACCCAGATCTCGCCTGGGCCGAAGTTCGGCGGCAAGGTCACGTCGACGGCGTCGCGCACGATGTCGCCCGGCTGCCAGAGCGGCATCGGGTAGCGCCCCTCGAGGGGCGCGTGGTCCGCGTTGTGCCGCGTCCTGCCGTCGAGGTGGATGAACGCGCGCCAGTCGCCGAGCTCGACCAGCACCCGATAGAAGAACACCACGCGGAAAGGCTCGCCGGCCGTGACCGAGTCGATGAGGCGCCCCTCGGGATCTTCGACTTGCCACCCGAGGACGTCGATGTGGTCGAGGAACCGAGTCGGCAGCGGCCGGGCGGGTACGGGCTCGGCATCCAGGACGACATCGGCGAGCGGATTTTGGTTGGGGGCGCCGTCGAGTCGGCTGACGGCGAGCAAGCTGTCGCTCCTCGCGGCGTCGAGCACGGGCAGGTTCTCACGGTGCGCGCGGCGCCAATGCGAGTTGAGCTTGGGGAGGTCGCGGGCCTTCACCACCAAGAACCGCCGGCCCTCACCGGCGGCGTCGAGCCACTCGAACGCGCTCTTCTCGTCGGCGAACGCGGGCACGGCGTGCCCCGCGTAGAACGAGCCCGCGCGCGGGCTCGCGCCGAGGAGCGCCAGCTCTTCGCCCGGTGCGCGCGCGGCGCGGAACGCCTCGAAGACCTCTTTCGGTGAGAGCTCGGCAGCGAGCGCGGGGTAGTAACGCATCCCGAGGACCGCGCCCGACACGGCGACGGCCACGCCGAGGAGACCGCCGCGGCCGAGGCGGGATACGCCGGCGAGCAGATCCCAAGCCGCCGAGCCGATGACCGCCGACGCGACCAGAACAGCGGAGAGCAGGGGGAGCGCCCACCACGCCATGGTGCCGAGCTCGACCATCCGCGGGGGCAGCGCCGCCAGCGATTCCCACCCGGCGCGCCGCCCGATGAACAGCATCGCCGCGAGGCCGACGAGGCCGGCTTCGAAGACGACGAGGAAGAAGACGAGGTTGCCGTTGAAGGCCCGCACCGTCGACCGACCCGCCGCGCGCGCGGAGGCTCGGAACGCCGCCCATCGCTCTCGCATGAAGGGCGCGATATCGGCGCGCGCCCGCGGCAGCGCCGAGTCGCCGCGCGCCAGCGCGACGATCGCAGCAGGCGCGGCGAGGCCGACCGACGTGAGGAGCGCAGCCTCGGCGTGGTCGTCCCACCCCGGCGGGAGCACGGCGGCCGGAAGCGAGAACGGCGCCAGCGTCCGCCCCGGGTCGCGGGTGAAGTCGAACCAGAGGAGCGCGAACGCCGCCGCGATCGAGACGACGCCAGCGACGGACGGCTCGGCGCGCCGATCGAGATCGCCGAGGGCCAGGGCCACGACACCGGCGAGCGGCACGACGCCGACGAACGGAATCAGCGGGGCCCAGGAGACGAGGAGGGTCGAGCACGCGAACGCCACCGCGGCCGCACACACGAGCGCGACCCGGAGGAACGCCTCACCCGAGCGCGGCTCCACCGGCACGGGCGGCCTGAGCGCGCGGACGACCGCCCAGGGCATCAGCGCGCTCCACGGAAACGCGGCGTGACCGAGCTGACGCAGCACCCGATCGAACGTGGAGTCGTTGGGCGTCGGATCCCACAGCGTCATCCCCACCTCGCGATCGAGCGGAGCGTCGGTGTCGACGAGCGGCAGGGCGACCTGGCAAAACCTCAGCGCGGCCGCGGCCCCCGCGAGGCCGAGACCGACCGCGAGCCAGCGCCGGAACCGCGCCTCGTCAGCGGGGAGCAAGTCGCGCCCGACGACGAGGGCGGCGGCAACCGAGAGACAGGGCGCCGCGACGCCGATGAGGAGACCGCGGCTGAGGAACCCTGCGAGCATCCCCGCCGCCGCCAGCGCACCGAATGCGGCCCGGGCGCGGCCGCGCGAGAGCACGAGGAGAAGGAGCCCCGCGCAAGCGGCCGCGAAGCCCGCGAGGGTGACCGCGTCGCCCAGCATCGTCCGCCCCTGGAGGGCGTAGAGCGGCGTGGTCGCGAGGATGGCGACCGAGAAAAAGGCGACGCGCTCGCTGCATCGTCGCATCAGCAGGTAGACCGCGGCCGCCCCGAAGATCGCCCACGCCGCCATGGCGAGGCGACCGCTGACGTCGTTCACCCCGAAGAGCCGAAACGACACCGCCATCGACGTGAAAGGGAGCTCGCCCATGCCGAGGTCGGTGAGCGTGGGGATGGTATCGGGGTCGCCTTGGTACGCGAGCTCGGTCCAGCCGAACGCCTGGACGCCGATGCGTCGCGCCAGATCGGCGGTGTCGAGCTCGTACGGGTCCCACGCGCCGCCACGCCCGATCGGCAGCGCGATCCACGCGGCCGCGAGGGCGAGGGCGAGCACGAACGGGAGCCGGCGTCTCTGCACGACGAGGTGTGCCTACGCTTACGCCTACGAGAACGCAAAGCCGGCGCCGCTTTCGTGGTAAACGGCGCGGCTGTGAAGAAGCAGCGAGGCGCTGCCCGCGCCGCCGGGCCCCCCCGAACCCGCTCGGGGACAGTGGCGATCGTGGGCCGACCGAACGTGGGAAAGTCGACGTTCTTGAACGCCGCGCTCGGGGTCCCCCTCGCGATCGTCTCGAGCACACCGCAAACCACCCGCGAGACGCTGCTCGGGGTCGTCCGTCACGAGCTCGACGACGGCGAGGTCGCCGAGATCAAGCTCCTGGACACCCCCGGCCTCCACAAGGGCGAGCGCGCCATCGACCGATTCATGAACCGCGAGGCGCGGAGCGCGGTGTCGGGCGCAGACGTCGTCGTGTTCTTCACCGACCTGCCGCGGCGGAGCGGCCCGCTGGCGCCGCACCCCGGCGACGTGGTGCTCCTCAAAGACATCGGCGCCACGCAGCGGACGGTGCTCGTCGTGAACAAGGTCGATCTGGTGAAGGAAAAGGGGCGCCTCCTGCCGCTGCTTTCGGCGCTGGCCGAGCTGCGTGCCTTCGAAGCGGTCGTCCCCATCAGCGCCCTCAAGGCGAGCGGCGTCGATCGGGTGCTGCGCGAAATCGGCAAGCTCCTGCCCGAGGCGCCGCACACCTTCGGCGAAGACGATCTCACCGATCGGCCGACGCGGTTCTTCGCGCGGGAGTACGTGCGCGAGCAGGTGCTGCACGCCACCCGAGAAGAGGTGCCGCACGCGACCGCCGTGACCATCGATGCCTTCGACGAGACGCCCCGAGGCCACCGCATCGCCGCGACCGTCCACGTCGAGCGCCCCGGTCACAAGAAAATCCTGATCGGTAAGGGCGGCGAGATGCTGAAGCGCATCGGCACGGCCGCGCGCAAGCGGATCGAGGAGCTCACCGGCAGCAAGGTGCACCTCGAGCTGTTCGTCCGGGTCACGCCACGTTGGCGCGACGCGCCCGCCAAGCTCGCAGAGCTCTTCTCGGACGACGTCTTGACGGCGGGGGCGCCCGAGATCGAGGAGTCGGCAACATGAAGCCCATCGTCGCCGTCGTAGGCCGGCCCAACGTCGGCAAGAGCACCCTATTCAACCGCCTCACGCGATCGAGGGCGGCCATCGTCCACGACGAGCCCGGCGTCACCCGAGACCGCCACTACGGCGACGTCGAAGCGAACGGACGGACGTTCACGCTCATCGACACCGGCGGCTTCGACCCGGGCAGCGACGACCCGATGCGCCAGGGCATCGGGCGCCAGATCGAGCTCGCGCTCGCCGAAGCCGACGTCGTGGTCTGCGTGCTTGACGCCACCGAGCCGGCCACCAGCGTCGACCACGCCGAGATGAAGCTCCTCCGCTCCAAGAAGAAGCCGACGATCTTCGCCGCCAACAAGGCCGACTCGCCCAAGCGCGACGCCGAGGCGGCCGAGCTCTATCGCCTCGGGATGGAAGAGCTCATCTTCATCAGCGCGGCCCACGGCCGCGGTTTCGACGAGCTGCTCGACGCCATCGTGGCCGCGCTGCCGCCCGCGACCGAGAGCGAGCCCGAGGCGCCCGCCGACGACGGCGCGCTCAAGGTCGCGCTGATCGGCAAGCCGAACGCCGGCAAATCGAGCCTCACGAACCGGCTCGCCGGCGCCGAGCGCGTCCTCGTCGACGATCGCCC
>CALKVR010000327.1 GCA_938004815.1 uncultured Polyangiaceae bacterium
GGGCGCGATCAGCTCGATTCGCATGGATCGGCGGAGGCTAGCAGGTTGCCGAGGCGGAAACCTGCTCTCGTTGCGGGGGCGGTTCCGCGGCTCAGGATGCCGCGCCGGCGCTCTCTTCTTTGGCCGCCTTGGCCGCCTCGGCCTTGGCCTCTTGGCGGGCTTTGTATCCCTCGATGATCATCGGCAGGATGCTGAGGAAGATGATGCCGAGCACCACGAGCTCGAAGTTCTTCTTCACGATCTCCATCTGGCCGAAGATGATGCCGGCGCCCATCATCGAGATGACCCACGCGAACGCGCCCACCACGTTGTAGATGATGAACTTGCGGTAGTTCATCGCGCCGGCGCCCGCGACGAAGGGGGCGAAGGTGCGCACGATAGGGACGAAGCGCGCGAGGATGATCGTCTTGCCGCCGTACTTCTCGAAGAAGCGGTGGGTCTTCTCGAGGTGCTTCTTGTTGAGCCAGCGCGAGGTCTCGCTCTTCATCACGCGGGGGCCGATCGCCTTGCCCACGTGGTAGTTCACGGTGTCACCGGCGATGGCGCAGGCGATGAGGATCGTGCCGAGGAGGATGGGGTTGAGCCCCGAACCGGGCCGGACCGAGATCGCCCCGCACGCAAAGAGGAGCGAGTCACCGGGGAGGAACGGCGTCACCACCAGGCCCGTCTCGGCGAAGATGATCACGGCGAGGATCGCGTACGTCCAGACGCCGTACTCCTGCGTCACCCAGTCGAGGTACTTGTCGAGGTGACGGATGACGTCGATGAACTTCGTCAGGGCTTCCATGGGGTCTCCCCCCTCACGTTTGAGGGGGGCCGGGGGGGTGAGAGAGCGGGGCAGTTCCGTCTAGCACAACGACGGTGCCGGTCTCACAAAGAGGGCTGGGTGCCAAGCGTGCGGACGAGAAACCGCGTGACCATGCCCATCGCGTACTCGCGGGCGGCCGGGCTGCGGTAGCCGTGGCGCTCGCCCGGAAAGACGAACATCTCGAACGGCTTCTTCGCTTTGACCAAAGCGTCGACGAGATCGGCCGAGTGCTGAAAGTGGACGTTCTCGTCCATGAGCGCGTGCACGACCAAGAGATCGCCCCGGAGGTTGCCTGCGAGCTGCTCGAGATCGGTGACGGTGTAGCCGGTGGGGTTGTCTTGGGGCGTGAGCATGTACCGCTCGGTGTAGCCCGTGTCGTAGAGGCGCCAGTCGGTGACCGGTGACGCCGAGACCGCGGACCGGAACCGACCGGGGAACTTCAGCATCGCCATGGCGGCCATCGTGCCGCCGTAGCTGTGGCCGTAGATGCCGACGCGTCGGATGTCGATCGGGTGCTTGCCCGCGGCCCAGTCCAGCGCCCGTAGCTGGTCGTCGAGCTCGACCTTGCCCAGCTCCTTGGCGATCGGCGTCGCGAACGCCTGGCCGCGCCCGGCGCTGCCGCGGTTATCGAACTGCATCACGAAGAAGCCTCGATCGGCCAGGTGCTGCCAGTGCAGCCGAGGCGACCACCGATCGACGACGGTCTGCACGCCCGGCCCGCCGTAGACCATCCACACGACCGGGTGGGTCTTGCCCGGCTCGAGCGTGCGCGGGGCGAGGACGGCGCCGAAGAGGCGCGGCAGACCGGGCGTCTCCACCGTGACGAGCGCGGGCGGACGAATGCCCAGGGCGTCGAAGTCCGCGTCGCGCGGGATCGGGATCTCGTGCCGCTTGTCTTTGCCGAAGACGACGGCGGTCGGCGGACGGTCGATCGCGCTGTGCACGTCGGCGACGACGCCGGCGCCCGAGACGACGACGTCGTGCCACCCGCGCTCGGGGGTCAGGCGCTCCATCACGCCCGCGAGATCGACCCGGTAGAGCGGCCGGCCGATCGGCTCGTCTTTGGTCGCGTTGACGTAGGCGCGGCTCTCTTCGTCGACGCCGGCGATGTGGACGACGTCGAAGTCGCCCTTCGTCATCTGGTCGCGACCGCCGTGCACGAAGTCGGTTCGAAACAGGTGATCGTGGCCGTCGGCGTCGGCGTTGAAGTAGCAGGTGGTGCCCTTGGGGTTGCAGGCGAGATCGGGCATCTCGATCCACTCGGCGGCGTCGGCGCCGCGGCCCCAACCGAGGATCGTCGTGGCCTCGGCCGGCTTGCCGATCGGCACCTTGACGAGCGCGATCTTTCGCTGCGAGCGGGCGAGCGCAAAGAACCCGAGCCACTTGCCGTCGCCGCTGAACCGGAACCGCCCCAGGTAGGGCGAGGCGCCGGCCACGTCGCTCGAGAGCGTCACCCGCTGGACCTTTTGCGTCGTCACGTCGACCAGGTGCAGGCTCACGGTGGGGTTCACCCCTCCCGCGCGCGGGTAGCGCTGCATCATCAGATCGGTGTTGCCGCCCCGGTAACCGACGACGGGCACCTCGGCGACCTTGCGCTCGTCGACCTCGAGGAACGCGATCGTCTTGCAGTCGGGCGACCAAAAGTAGCCGCTCGGCTCGCCGAACTCTTCTTGGGCGTTGAAGTCGCTCTGGCCGCGGGTGACCCCCTCGGGCGCGCCCTTGGTGAGCTGCGTCTCCTTTTTGGTCGCGACGTCGGCGACGAAGAGCTCGCGACCGCGGATGAACGCGACCTTCCTCCCGTCGGCGCAGGGCTTGGCGTC
>CALKVR010000328.1 GCA_938004815.1 uncultured Polyangiaceae bacterium
CCGCCGGCCGGGTCGGCGTCATCGTCGCTGCAAGCCCCGGCAGCGGCCATCGCCACCGCCATCGGAAAGGAGAGGACGAGCAGGGACCGGGGCACCACCGCTTGGAAGGGTACAGACATGGCCGCTACTCCACCACGATCGCTCCCTTGTACATGTCCATACCGCAAGCAAACGACACCTTCCCTGATGCGGGCATCGTGATGTCCACCGCGATCGGCTGCTTCAGCGGCAGGTCCTTCCGAATCTTCTGATCAGGGAACACGAGCTGTTGGCCGCACCCCGCGTCCGTCGTGCGGGTAAAGACGAGGCGCACGGGCTTCCCGGCGGGCGCTTTGGCCTCCGTCGGGTGATAGCCACTTTCGTCCACCGAAATGGCGATCTCTGTCGCGCCCGGAGGCGCCGGGACGGCTTTGTCCGAGGGATCGGAACAGGCTGCGAGGAAGGAACAGGCTGCAAGGACGACGGAGGGGGAGACGAACAGGCGGCTTCTCATGGGATGGGTCCTTTCGGTTGCGTCACGACGGAGAAGAAATCGGTGATGTCATGGAGACGGCCCGAAGTGCGCGGTGCCGCGCCCACAGGTAGCCGGCCGTCCCGGTGACGATCGCTGCGCCACCCGTGATCAGCCCAGCCTCGAACAGGCCGCGCCAGTCCGGCGCGTAGAGTTTGGCGGCAATCCCGAGCAGGCCGATAATCGCGCCGCCGCGCACGATCCAGAGGAAGCGATCGAGCTCGAGAACCATGCGCGCCGAGCGTTCCGCGAGCCTGCGCCACACGAGCTGCTCGTAGCGCCAGTAGGTGTAGATCACGGGGATGATCTCCAAGGTCAGAAACGCGCTGGAGAGGAGGCCACCGACCATCGGCGCAGCTATTCGTTTCATCACGTCGGCGCCGGATCCTTCTGCCCAGAGCAACGGGATGAGGCCGAGGAGCATGGTGCCCACCGTCATGAGCTTGGGCCGAACGCGCTGAATCGTGCCCTCGGCGTGGGCGTCGATGATGTCCTCGAGGGAACGAATCTTCCCCTCCGCGAGGCGCCGCTCGTACGCGTGGTCGATGTAGACGATCATCACGACGCCGGTCTGCGCCGCGAGCCCCACGAGCGCGATGACGCCCACCCATACGGCTGTCGAGAAGTGATAGTCCAGCAAGACCAGCGCGAACACGCTGCCGACGAGAGCGAACGGCAGCGAGAGCAGCACGATGAGAACCTCCGTGAAGCTCCGAAATTGGAGGTAGAGGAGGAGCACTACCGCGAGAAGCGCGAGAGGAACGAGGATCTTCATTCGTTCCTCCATCTCGTTCAAGAGCTCGTACTGCCCTGTCCAGCGCATGCGACCGCCTTCGGGGAGAAGCACGTCCCCCGTTCGCATCGCAGCATTGACGGCACCGCGCGCATCCGCCACGAACGACCCGAGGTCACGATCGGCGGACACGTCCACGTAGACGTAGCCGACCAGCATCCCCGACTCGTCCTTGATCATGGGCGGGCCTGACACGACTTGAACGGTCGCCACGTCGCGCACACGGACGTGACCGGTCTCGGTGGGCCCGGCGACCGGCACGAGCGCGTCGGCAAGGAGTTCAGGGCTCGAGCGGAACGCCTCTGCGTAGCGGACGTTCACGGTGAAGCGCGCACGTCCCTCCACCGTGGTCGTAACCGTTTCGCCCCCGATCGCGGACTCTACGATCGCACCCACGTCATTGATGCGAAGGCCGTAGCGAGCCAGCGCGTCGCGGTCGGCTACAACATCGATGTACGTGCCGCCCGCCTGTCGCTCGAAGAGGACGCTGCGCGCACCAGGGACCCCGCGGACCACGCGCTCGATCGCAACACCTGCTCGCTCGATCGCAGCGAGGTCGCGACCGTAGATCTTGATTCCGACGGGCGTCCGGATTCCCGTCGTCAGCATGTCGACGCGGTTTCGGATGGGCTGTGTGAACGCGTTGGTCCAGCCGACGAGCTGCAGCTTGCGGTTCATCTCGTCCACGAGCTCCTCGCGGGTCATGGTCCGAAATTCGGGCCAGAGTCGCGCGAAGAGCGGTCGCAGCGCATCGGGCGCCCAACCATGGTAGAAGCGCGGCTGGTAGCGTGTCCGCCACTCGGAGCGGGGCCGGAGCTGGACGACCGTCTCGACCATCGACAGCGGTGCAGGATCGGTCGGCGACTCTGCCCGCCCGACCTTGCCTAGGACGTTCTCGACCTCGGGGAACTCGGCGAGCACGGCATCCTGGATCTGGAGCTGGCGCTTCGCCTCTTCGATCGAGATCCCCGGAAACGTCGTCGGCATGTAGAGGATGTCGCCCTCGTCGAGCGGCGGCATGAACTCTGACCCGATCTTGGGCACGAGCGGGATGGCCGCCAGCACGGCGAAGAGGCCCATGAGGACGGTGGTCCGTGGGTTGCGAAGCGCGACATGTACGAACGGCTCGTAGACCCTGCGGATGGCGCGCGAGACCGGGTGCTTGTGCTCCGCGTAAATCTTCCCCCGCAACAAGAAGTCGCGAAGCGCCGGCGCAACGGTGATCGACAGCAGCGCGGCCGACAGCATCACGGCGGTCTTGGTAAAGGCGAGGGGGCGAAACAGTTTGCCTGCCTGCCCTGTGAGACCGAAAACGGGAAGAAACGACACGGCCACGATGAGGAGCGAGAAGAAGATGGCGGGGGTGACCTCGCGGGACGCCTCCGCCAGCAGCTTGCTCCGTTCTTCTTCGGAGATATCGGCAGGCGCGTGCTCGAGCTTCTTGTGCGAGGCCTCCACCATGACGATTTCGGCGTCCACCGTCGCACCGATGGCGATGGCAATCCCGCCGAGCGACATGATGGTCGCAGGCAGACCGAGGGCCCACATCGGAATGAAGGCGACGAGCACCGCCAGCGGCAGGGACAGGATGGGCAGGAGCGCCGATCGCAGATGGAGCAGGAACACGATGATGACCAACGCGACGACGATCATCTCCTCGAGCAGGGCTCCGCGCAGGGTCTGGATGGCCCGCTCGATCAGGCCGGATCTGTCGTAAACGGGAACGATCTCGACCCCTTCCGGCAGCGTGGACTGGACCTCACGAACGCGCTCTTTCACCCGCTCGAGGACGTCGAGGGCGTTTTCGCCGTATCGCATGACGACGATCCCGGAGACCGTCTCGCCCTTTCCGTTCCAGTCAGCGGCACCGCGCCGGATGTCCCCGCCCACGCTGACCGTCCCGACGTCTCGCACCAAGAGCGGTGAGCCGCGCTCGTCGACCCGAATGACGGTGGACTCGAGATCGTTCTTGTTTTCAACGTAGCCGCGGCCGCGTACGAAATACTCCCGCTCAGACATCTCCACGAGCCTGCCCCCGCTGTCGCCGTTTGAACGGCGAACGGCGTCGGCTACCTCCGACAAAGAGACGCCGCGCTCGCGAAGCCGGACCGGGTCGAGCGTGATCTGGTACTGCGGCTCGAAGCCACCAACCGGAGCGACCTCGGCCACGCCTGGTACGCTCGCGATCGCATAGCGGACCGAGTAGTCATGGAGAGCCCGCAGCGCGCCCACGTCATGCCGAGCGGATCGGTCCACGAGAGCGTACTGGTAGACCCAACCGATGCCGCTCGCGTCGGGTCCGAGCCGTGGGGACACCCCAGAGGGCAACCGCTCTCCGGCCGAGCTCAGGTACTCGAGCACGCGTGAACGGGCCCAGTAGGGATCCGTTCCTTCCTCGAAGACCACGTACACGAAGCTCATGCCGAACATGCTCTGTCCCCGGACCTCCTGGACACCAGGAGCAGAGAGCAACGCCGTCACGAGGGGGTAGGTCACCTGATCCTCGACCAAGGTGGGCGACCGCCCTCGCCACTCGGTAAAAACGATCACTTGGGCTTCGGACAGATCGGGGATCGCATCGAGCTGAACACGCCGCATCGCTGCGGCACCTCCAAGCCCCAGCGCCAGGCCGAGCAGGATCACGAGCGCTCGGTAACGGGCCGACAGCTCGATCAAGCGGCCAATCACGGGGTCGCCTCATCGCGCGGCGCCACTGCGCTCTGCAGCCGGCTTTCCGAGTCGAGCAGAAACGCGCCTCGTGAGACCACCACTTCCCCCGCCCGCAGACCGTCGAGCACCACGCGGTCGTTATCGACCAGTGGCCCGACCCGGACCACACGAGGTGCAAAGACACCCGCCGCCTTTTCGACGAACACGTATCTTTCGGAGCCGAGGTCCACGACCGCGTCGCGCGGAACCAGAACGCGCTCCTCGGCTGGAAGCGTCAGCTCGACCTCCCCGATTTCTCCCGGCCGGAGCAAGGAGTCCGAATTCTCCGCCAGGAACCGCAGCGTGGCGGTTCGCGTCGCGGCAGCGACGCTCGGCTCCACCAGCGTGAACACGACATCACGGGGAGTGGCGGAGGCCCGGGAAACGAAGCGCCCCGTGGTACCCGCCGGCAGGGACGCCTCCTCCACCCCCGCGGTTGCGCTGATCCAGACCTCGGACAGGTCGGTGATCTCGAAGAGGAGCGTGTCGGGGGTGACGTAAGCACCCGGGGATACGTTGCGCGCGGTGACGACGCCCCCGCGAGGCGCCGAGACGGCGACCCCTCGCTGCGCCTTTCCGTCGGAGAGCACCTTGTCCACGGCACCGCGAGACACGCCGAGAAGGTCTAGCCGCCTGCGTGCGGCCTCGAGCAGACCTCGATCCTCGTGTAGCGACTCGTCACGCGACGGTTGAGTGGAGAGCTTCTGCACGGCGAGCAGCTCTTCTTGAGCAGCGAGCACTTCCGGGACGTAGATCCAAGCAAGGCCTTGTCCCGCCTTGACCTTCACCCCCGTCACGATGGGCGCCACGGCCTCGACGTATCCGGCCCCTCGAACCCGCACCTCCGAACGGGCGGACTCGGCCGCCTGAACGACAGCCGGCAGGCGGAGCTCGCGCCCGACCTCTCGCGCCTGCGCGACGGCGGTCGCGATCCCCACGCTCTGTCTCCTCTCGAGCGTCAGCATCACCTCGGCAAGCCCGGCGGGCGCGGCGCCAGCCGAGGAGGTCGGAGCAGGGACCGCCGAGGGCGCGGATGAGCTACCGCCGGTACGCTCCGCCGGGATCGGCTCCAGGTTCATGAAGCAGATGGGACAAGTGCCAGCAGCGGCAGAGCGTATCTCCGGGTGCATGGGGCAGTAGAAGCGGTCGGGGCCCTGTTCCTCGGTGTCCGCGCCGAGACCGAACTTCCACCACGTGGTGGCTGCGACCACTGCGAGCGCGGCCAGCAGGATCCACCGAACAATCGCCATCAGACGCGTGCCGGGCACCTCCGACGGCGCGGTCATGGCGCGTTTCCTTGGTCAGCTGCAGGGTGGGTCAACCCTGCTGCGGCGGTGAGCTCGATCCACGCGCGCGCAACCTCGCCCCGCGCCTCCTCTTCATCGATGCGTGCCTCGATGAGCTCCTCGGCGGCTAGTAGCCATGAAACGAGATCGAAGGTGCCCGATGACATCGCAGCACGCTCCGCGGCGCTCGCGCGTTCGGCCGCGGGTACTTCGCGGTCGGCAATCTGGGCGAGCACGCGTCGTGCGGCCTGCAGGCGGGCTGCATCACGGCGAACCTCGACAGCTGCCGCGCGTTCGGCCACCGCTGCCTCACTCCGCACGGCCTGCTCCTCTGCGCCGGCCGCAGTCCGAGCACCGGCGAGGCCCCCGCCGAGCCAGGGCATGGGCATCA
>CALKVR010000329.1 GCA_938004815.1 uncultured Polyangiaceae bacterium
CCGATCTCTACCGCACCGAGCTCGGCCGGTCCGACGCGGCGCTCGCTGCTGCCTTGCGAGCGCTCTCCCTCGCCCCGCTCGACGCCAAGGTCGTGCAGCGCGCGATCGACGTCGCCAAGGCGGCGGATGGCGCGGGTGCGGTGCTCGACGTCCTGCGCGAGCAGGCAAAGGCGGCCGCGTCGCCGCGCGGGCGGCTCGATCTGTGGCTCGCGGCGGCCGAGCTCGCCGAGCGTGAGCTGGGTGACGATCTGGGCGCCCTCGGGGCCTACGACGAGGCTCTCGCCTGCACGAACGAGCTCGAGAGCCCCGATCCGGCGCGGCGCGCGACGGTGCTGATCTCGCTCGAGCGCTTGGCCGAGCGGCTCGCCGCCACGAACAAAGTACCGGTTACCCGCCACGTGGACGCGCTCGAGGGGCTGATCGAGCTCGCCGAAGAAGAGGCCGCCGGCTTCGGCGCCGTGGCGGAGCCGTTCTATCGATTGGTCGGCCTCCACCTCGCGTCGGGTGACGAAGAGGCGGCGATGGCCCTCCTCGAGCGGGCCTCGCGCGAGGACGCCGACGGTGATCGGTTCGAGGCGTTCATGCGCGACGTGATCTCGCGGTATCCGCAGGGCCCGCGGCTGCCGCGGTTGCTCGAGGATGTCGCGCGGGAGCGCGGCCGCAAGCCGGCGGTCGTGTTCGCGCTCGAGACGCTGGCCGATCGCTCCGACGACCCCACGACGCACCTCCGCGACGCCTACGAGGCATCGCTCGACCTCGACGATGCGTCCGTGCCCGAGCGCCTGCTTCGGCGGATCGTCCCGAGCTCGAACGTGGGCGACTCCGAGGAGGTCTCGTGGGCGCTCGGCGCGCTCGCCGAGCGGCGCCACGCCGCCGGTGACGCGAGAGAGGCCGCGGATCTCTGGGAGCGGGCGGCGCGCGTGAGCGAGCCCGACGAGCAGCGCGCGCTCTTGCTCCGCGTGGCCGAGCTGGCCCGTTCGGTGCTCGCCCTGCCGCGCCGCGCGATCGCGATCTACGAAGAGCTGAGGAACAGAGAGCCGGCCGATCGCGATCTCTGGGCACCCCTCGTCGAGCTGTACCGCGAGCAGAGCGACACGAAGGCGCTCGCGGACCTCATCGATCAGACCATCCCCATGGTCGACGACATGCACGAGCGCGCCGCCCTTCGGTTCTCGCTCGCGCAGATGCTCGAGTCGACCGACCCTGCGCGCGCGGCCGACGTGCTCGCAGAGGCGATCGAGGAGGACCCGACCCACCTCGACGCGGCCACGCTCTTGGTGCGTCTCTACGAGGCGACGGGGCGCTCCGACCAGCTCACCGAGCTGCTCGATAGGCAGCTCGACGTCGCCAAAGACGCGGGGGATCGCGACCGGGTGGTCGCGCTCGGGCTGCGCGTGGCCGCGCTCCGCGAGCAAGCCGGCGACGAGGACGCCGCGCTCGAGGGCTACCACGGCGTCCTCGATTGGGATGACAAGAACCTCCCCGCGCTCCGTGCGGTGATGCGGATCGCCGAACGCCGTGAAGACTCGCTCGTCGAGAGCGATCTCCTCGATCGGCTGCTCGAGGTCGAGACCGGCGAAGAGGCGAGCCGCGCTGCGCTCCGGCTCGCCGATCTGAAGCAAGCGAGCGGCGACGTCGACGGCATCGAGCGCGCGCTCGTGACCGGCCTGCGCAAGAGCCCCTCGAGCCCCCAGCTGAGGCAGCGCCTGGGGACGCTGTACGCCGAACGCGACGACAAGGTCGGGCTGGCCCGCCTCTCGGCGATGGAGGCGCGCGGCGTCGCCGACCCCGAGGTCAAGAAGGGTCTGTTGGTCAAGGCGGGCGAGTCGCTGCGCGACGAGGGCGCGATGAAAGACGCCGCCGACGCGTTCGCCGACGCGCTCGACGTCGACCCGCTCGATCGCGACACCCTGTTCGCGTTCATGGACGCGTGCGCGAACACCAGCCAGCACGCGCGAGCGATTGCGGCGGTCGACCGCGCGATCGATCATGATCCGGCCGACGACGACGCGTGGCTCTACTTCTCGAGAGCGGTGCTCCGCGAGGCGGTGGGTGACAGCGACATGGCGCTCGACGATCTCGAGCGAGCCTTCGATCAGAGCGGGGGCGGCTACCACGCCGAGCTGCGCGCCCACCTCGAGGCCGCGTTGGTGCGCGTCTCGCGCGATCCGGCCGCGTCGCGGCGATCCGAGCTCGAGATCCGGCTCCGGCTGGCCGAGGTCGCGGCCCAGAGCGGCGACCCCGACTCGGCGCGCCTCGTCGTCGACGAAGTGCTCCGTCGCGATCCATCGAGCGTGGTGGCGCTCACCACGCTCGCGCGCATCGAGGAGCGCTCGGGCCGGCTGGACGCGGCGGCCGATATCTACGCGCACATCGCGGGCGTGAGCCACGGCCCCGAGCTCACGGCGACGGTCCTGCGTCTGCAAGACGTGGCGCGTCGCCTCGGTCGCCCCGACGTCGCGCGAAGCGGCCTCGAGCGCGCCGTCGCCGAAGCCCCCGACGACGCCAAGCTCCGCGCCGCTCTGCGCGCCGTCTACGAGGACACCGGCGCCATCGGCGAGCTCGCCGACCTGGTGGTCGAGGACGCTCGCAAGAACGCGGACGACGGCGCGCGCTACGACGCGCTGCTCGAGGCGGCTCGGCTCCTCCTCTACGGCACGGGCGACGCGTCTTTGGGGCCCGCGATGGCCGAGCGCTCGATCGCCGTCCTCGAGGAGGCGTCCGCGCTCCGGAGCGACGACGCGGACCTCTTGCTCCTCACCTGCGACGCGCTCGGCGCCGCCGGCCGCATCGACGACGCGCGCGCCCGGCTCGCGCAGATCATCGCGAGCCACCGCGGCAAGCGCTCGCGAGAGCTCGGCCAAGCGTATTACACGCTCTATCGGGTCGAGGCGCGCGACGGCAACCTCAGCGAGGCGATGGCGGCGCTCACCCGCGCCTTCGACAACCAGCCTCAGAACGGCGGGATCGCCCTCGAGCTCGGGCAGCTCGCGCTCGACCTCGATGATCAAGACGTCGCCCAGCGAGCGTTCCGCGCCGTGACGCTGATGAAGGTCGACGGCTCTTCGAGCGTGACGACGCAGGACCGCGCCGTCGCGTACTACCAGCTCGGGAGCCTCGCGGTGCGCCAAGGCGACAACCGGCGGGCCAAGCTCATGCTCGACAAGTCGCTCGCCGAGGACCCTGCGCTCGGTGAGGCGCGCGAGCTCCTCGGTCGCCTCGGCTGACGCGATTTCTGCACTTTGCAGGGCGCAAATTGCATTTTCCTGCTTGGCGCGCGCGGCGCGACGTGTACTTTACCGGCCAAGTCAGGTGGGGCCGGGTGTCCCGCCAGGAAGGATTCAGTCATGGCAACGAAGAAATCTGCCGGCGGCTCGAAGAAGGCGCTCAGCAAGAACGGTCTCATCACTGCTATCTCGGAGTCGATCGGCGACGACGTGAGCCGCAAGCAGGTGAAGGCTGTCCTCGAGTCTCTGATCTCGGTGGGGCACCGTGAGCTCAAGAAGAGCAAGCTCTTCACGCTCCCCGGCTTCGCGAAGTTCCGCGTGGTGGCCAAGCCCGCGACCAAGGCGCGCCAGGGCATCAACCCCTTCACCAAGGAGCCGATGACGTTCCCGGCCAAGCCCGCGAGCAAGTCGGTCCGCGCCCGCCCGATCAAGGCGATCAAAGAAGCGGTCGGCTGACATGCCCGTTCCCCCTCTCCACC
>CALKVR010000330.1 GCA_938004815.1 uncultured Polyangiaceae bacterium
ACACCCCATGTCGTGCGCCAGCGGCTGAAGCTGGCAGCAGCCAGCCCTGCCCTGTGGTCGTGCCGGCGACCACCGAGGTGAGGGTGGGGGCGAGCTCGCGCGAGAAGCTGACGCCGACGATACGGCCCGTGTACTCCATGCCGCCGAAGCGTTGGAGGCCGAAGGCGAACTGCACCGCCATGACCATCCCCACGAAGATGGCGGTGAGCGCGGCGATCGTGACCGACCGCACCCCCAGCGACTCGAACTGGTAGATGGTCGACCGCAGCTCGAGCGGCCGGCGAAAGAGTGACGCGAGAGCGCCCGCCGTCATCCGCATCGCGTGGCCGAAATGAGCGAAGAACGACGCTGTCCCGTGGATGGCCCGGTCGACGAGGCCCGGCTCGGGGCCCTTGGCCGCCATCGGCGGCAGCGACCGTCGCCCCGAAGGCGGCGGGACGGATTGCGGCGGTTGCGACGGCGGGCCGATCAGATCACGCCCGTCCGGGTGCGAGTCCGGCCCCCGCTCCATCACTCTTCGCCCTCACGCCTCGCGCGAAAGCCGGTGACCCAGCTGTCGAACGCGCCCACGCCGGCGTCGAAGCTGTCGGGCGGCGCGATGTAGGTGAGGTCGTAGACGCACTTGTCCTTTTTCATCACCCAGACGACGAAGCGGCGGGGTACGCCGTCGAGCTTGGCCGTGATATCGGTGCGCAGTGCCTCGCGGCCGTCGAACGGGACGACCTTCTCGTCGTGGATCTCGCGGTCGGTGAAGTAGATGAAGAGGTGCTGCGTGAGCGAGCGCAGCGGGACGTCTTCACCGTCGCGGTCGCACCGGCCGTTCACCATCACGGTCGCCCCCGCAGTGCGGTCCGCGTAGGTGAGCGCGGCGTCGGACACCTCCATTCGGTCCCACGAGGCCGGCGCCGACGGTACCTCGAACACGAAGCCGCTGCCGCGGTAGGTGTTGCCGTCGAAATTGGTCGCGCACCCGGCGAGGCAAGTTGCCACGGCCACGGCGGCCGGCGCGATGCGGGATGCGATCATTCGACGGGCACGGTACCACACACAAAGCGAGGGCGAGACATGCGTATCGAGCGCGACAGCATGGGCGAGGTCGAGGTCCCTGAGGAGCGGCTGTGGGGAGCACAAACCCAGCGCAGCCTCGAGCACTTTGCCATCGGTGAAGAGCGCATCCCCCGCGCGGTGGTGCGCGCGCTCGTGCGCGTGAAGCGCGCGGCGGCGGTGGTCAACGAGGCGCTCGCGGGCCTCGAGCCCGACAAAGCGCGGGCGATCGTCGCTGCTGCCGACGAGGTCCTCGCCGGCAGCCACGAAGGCGAATTTCCGCTTTCCGTCTGGCAGACGGGCTCTGGGACGCAGAGCAACATGAACGTCAACGAGGTGCTGGCGAACCGGGCCAGCGAGATCCTCGGCAAGCCGCGTGGCCCCGGGCGCGCCGTGCACCCGAACGACGACGTCAACCGTTCGCACTCGTCGAACGATGCGTTTCCGACGGCGATGCACCTGGCCGCGATCGAGGCGCTGACGCGTGACGTCCTGCCCGCCCTCGACGCGCTCACCGCGACCCTCTCGAAGAAGGCCGACGCCTTCCAGGGCGTGCTCAAGGTGGGGCGGACGCACCTGATGGACGCTGTCCCGATCACCCTCGGGCAAGAGGTCTCCGCGTACGTAGCGCAGCTCGAGCACGCCCGCGGCGGGATCGTGGCTGCGCTCCCCGCGCTCCACGCGATCGCGCTAGGCGGCACCGCCGTCGGCACCGGCCTGAACGCGCCCACGGGCTTCACGAGCGCGGTCGCGGCCGAGCTCGCCCGCCTCACCGGGCAGCCGATCGTCTCGGCGCCCAACAAGTTCTTCGCTCAGGCGACGCACGATCCGATCGTCGCCGCTCACGGCGCCCTGAAGCTCCTGGCGGTGACGCTCACGAAGATCGCCAACGACATACGCCTCCTCGCCTCGGGCCCGCGCACGGCGATCGGCGAGATCACGATCCCCGAGAACGAGCCCGGGAGCTCGATCATGCCGGGTAAGGTCAACCCCACGCAGTCCGAGGCGCTCGCGATGGTCGCCTGTCAGGTGATGGGTAATGACGTGACCGTCAGCATAGCGGGGAGTCAGGGGCACTTTCAGCTCCAGGCGTACAAGCCCGTGCTCGCGCACGGCTTCGCGCAGAGCGCGCGCCTCCTCGCGGACGGGATGCGGTCGTTCGACCGCCACTGCGCGCGGGGGATCGAGCCCGACGTCGGGCGCGCGCGGCACCACCTGGATCGGTCGCTCATGCTGGTCACCGCGCTCGCCCCCCACATCGGCTACGACCGAGCCGCGGCGGTGGCCAAGCACGCCCACGCCGGGGGTACGACGCTCCGCGAAGCCGCCCTCGACATGGGCGTCGCCTCGCCGGCCGACCTCGATAGCTGGCTCGACCCGGCCAAAATGGTCGGCTAGCGTTCGCTCCTATGCTCCGACCCTCGGCCGCCGCGCTCCTGGTCGTCCTCCTCGGTTGCCCGCCGGGGGACAAAGATGACGATACCGTCACGACGTCGACCAAGCCTACGTCGACCGCGACGGCCACGTCGACCGCGACCACGACGGCGACGGCTACCGCGCAGCCCACGTCGTCGGTGAAGATCGACGGGGGCGACAAGATCCCGGGGGTCGAGCCACGCGTGAAGGCCGAGGTCGACAACCGCGACGACGGCGTCACGGGCGGCACGACGCTGTCGGCTCCGAGCGCCAAGGCGGCGCCGCAGACGGCCAAGGAGTGGACGACGACCAAGGGTGACTTCGCGACCGCGGCGTCGGCCGACAAGAAGGCGAGCCTCGCGGCGCGTCTCTGCCAGATTCACGACGGACTGG
>CALKVR010000331.1 GCA_938004815.1 uncultured Polyangiaceae bacterium
GGGGTGGGGAGAGGGAGAGGGAGAGGGAGAGGGAATTGGATGGGGGATGACGGCGGGCGGCAGGAGGGGCGCCGGCAGCGCGACCGCCTGCGCCGTGGAGACACCGCCGCGGTAGGCCGGCGCGAAGGCGCCGCCGGACTCGAGCGCGCTGACGCGCTGCGCGACGGCGCTACCCGCTTGATAGAGGTGCTCGACCGAAGCCTCGAGCCGCCTCATACGCGCCGCGTCTTTCTCGCGTGACGCGAGGAGCCACAACGCCAAGACCCCTACTCCGAGCAAAATGATCAGCTCCACGAAGAACCTCCAAGCCCGTTCCGTCGAACCCAAGCGAAGCCCGGACCACACACCTGACGAATCCTTCTCCTACGGACAATCGCGCCGGTTCGCTGTCGCGCGGCGCGATCGTGCGGCGTCGGATGCTGCGCACGGTCGACGCTTTTCGCGCTCGCCGGCGAAGCGGCGTACGCGTGACGCGGCTGTCAGGTTGGCGGATCGCGATCGCAGATCAAGGCGCGGGCAGAGCGGCCTGCGGACACGGCACCGAGCGCGGCGCCGGCTCGGTGCAGGGTTTCCCCGTGCAGTTGCTGCACCGCAGAAAACACTCGCCGACACCGGGGTACACGCACGGCGTGTTGGTCTGATCGGCGTTGCACTTCGGCCAGCCGCTCGGCGGCGGCGTGTCGCACGACGGCCCGGCGGGGGCCGCGGAGGCGCTCGCGGAGACGGGCAGCGCCGATCCATCGGACGCCGACGGCGCTGCCGTCACGACCGAACGCTTCGGCTTCTCGGGCGGCGGGAGAGGCTCGCCCGCAAAGTAGCCCTCGTCGCCGACGGTCTGACCGCCGCAGGCCACGGTGACGGCCAACCAAACGGATGCGAGCGACGGGCGGAGCATCGGGCTCAGCCTACTTCGTTTTGTCGCCGGCACGCGCGTCCTCACCGAGGAACGCCGGCAGGGCGCGGGCGACCGCGTCGGCGACCGGGCCGTCGTAGGTGTGACCGACCGCTCCTGCGTCGACGACCGCGGTCGCGATGCCGAGCTTCTCGAGCCGATCGGCGCGCTTCTTCGCCGTCTTTCCGCAGCCGGCCTGCGCGCAAGCGAACAGCACCCTCTGCCCTCCGCCCTTGGCGAACGCGCGCGCCTGCTCGTCGCCGAAGCGATCGACGCCACCCTCGACGAGCACGAGGACCGGAAAGTCGGCCGGCCGCCGCGCCGCGATCGCGACGCCCATGATCGCGCCCAGCGAGAAGCCCGTCCACACCGGCGGCTCGCCGGAGAGGTAGGGCGCGAACGCCGACCTCCGAAGCGCCGCGAGCGCCGCGTCGACCTCGCGCTCGAGCTCCTGGTTCGACCGGTACGTGAAGCGTGGATCGTCGGGGGAGGGCGAGTCGGGCCGGCCGACGCCGCGGGGGCAGAGGACGAAGTGCCGGCCACCGAGGATGCCGCTCCAGACGTCACATTGCCACTCGGGGCGATCGTAGTTGCCGTGGGTAGCGAGAAAGATGCGGCGCTCGTCGCGCGCGCCGACCGGCACCGCCACGACCGCGCTCTCGAACCCCGGCACGTCGAGGGGGACCAGCTTCGGGCCGTCGAGGGGCGTCATGGCGGAATCCACGGCCGCCGGTGCGGCCGGCGGAGCAGATGCAGTGGCCGAGCCGGCGGCGTCGCGGGCCCGAGGTGCCGTCGTCTCGGCGCTCTGCCCAGGTTCGCTCGCGCGCCGGGACGGCTCGCCGCACGCCCACAGAACGCAGAGCGACGAGGCCGCAGCGAGCGCTCTCACCCGGTGCTCGCCACGTCGGGCGTGAAGCGCTCGGCGCGCGTTTGGCGAAGCCGGACCCGCATCGGGATGCCGCCGCTCGGGCGCAGCGTCGCCGACGGCTCGGGCTCGGCGCCCTTCGGGTCGCAGAGCTCGACGTCGGCGCGCTGGAGGATCGCGGCGAGCACGAGCGGCCCCTCCATCAGGGCGAAGGTGTTGCCGATGCAAGTGCGCGGACCGGCGCTGAAAGGAATGAAGGCGCTCTTGTGGCGCCGAGCCTCGGCTTCGGGCAGAAATCGGTCCGGGTCGAAGGCGTCGGCGTCGGACCAGAGCTCGGGCCGCCGGTGGAGCGCGAACGGCGAAACGAGGACCACCGTGCCCTTGGGGATGGCGTAGTCGCCGACGGTGACGTCGGCCATCGCGACGCGGCCAAAGAGGTACACCGGCGGAAAGAGGCGCAGCGCCTCCTTGAACACGCGCGAGGCGAGCTCGAGACGTGGCAGGTCGTCGACGGTGGGCGCACCGGCGAGCGCGTCGACCTCGGCCCGGAGCCGCTCGTACACGCGTGGGTGCTGGGCCAGCAGCATGAGCGACCACGCGAGCGCGGTCGCGGTCGTCTCGTGCCCCGCGACGAAGAGCGTCAGGAGCTCGTCGCGAACCTGCTTGTCTGTCATGACGCCACCGTCATCTTCATCGCGCGCCTGCAAGAGCAGCGTCAAGAGGTCACGGGGCGGGCTCGCGGCCGTGCGACGCTCGGCGATCATCGCGTGCACGCGCCGCTCGAGGAGATCGAGCGCGGCCTTGAGGTCGCGGGTGCGCTCGCCGGGCCACAGGATGGGCACGATCGCGCGGTCGGCGAGCGCCCGCGCCGCCCCGCCCAACGAGGCGGGGAGGCGATCGGCGAGCAGCTCCAGGCCGATCGCGACGCGGGCCTGCACGATCAGGGTGACGCTGCTCGACTGCGTGCCCGCCCAGTCGAGCGCTGTCGTCAGGGCCGCCCCGAGCTCGTCGGCGTCTCCGAACAGGTCTTCGCTGAACAGGGTGCGCCCGGCGATCGCCATCGTGATGCGGGTCGTCTCGCGCGCCATGTCGACGACCTGACCGTCCCGCCACGAGCCGACGGCGCGCTCGGCGCAGGCCGTCATGTCGGCCGCGAAATGCCGGATCGCCCCCTGATGGAACATCGGCGCCATCAGCTTGCGCTGGCGCTTCCAGAGATCGCCCTCGCTGGTGAAGAGCCCCTCACCCGCGAGCGGGTACAGCGACCCGCGCAAGATGGGCGATTTCTCGAACGACTTCGCCTTCGCGACCAGGACCTCGTGGACGAGCTCGGGCGTGTTGACGAGCACCACGTCGCCGAACACGAACGCGAACCTCCCGATGTCGCCGGGGTCGTCGTTGAAGCGGCGGAGACCGCCCAGCCGATCGCTCTGCATGAGCCGGAGCTGATCGGCGACCCCACCCATCGACGGAATGTCTCGCAGCGACCGCATGCCGCATTTGTCGCCCCGCGAGGGCCCCGCGGCAAGGCGCCCGATGACAGCGCGGCCACGTCGGACTAGATCGCGACCATGCAACACGCTCCCTCGGTCGAGCAGGCCCGCGACACGTCAGCACTCGGCGACCGCTCGGTCCCCTGCCACGATCCTGCGACCCTCGAGCCGCTCGGGTCGGTGACGGCCATGGACCTCGCCGAGGTGCGGGCGGTTGTCGAGCGCGGCCGAGCGGCCCAGCGCGCGTGGGGCAAGACGTCGTTCGCCGAGCGCCGCGCCGTCTTGCGCGCCGTCCTCGACCACATCGTCGAGCACCAAGAAGAGATCTGCCGGCTCTGCGTCCGCGACAGCGGCAAGACGATGGTCGACGCATCCTTGGGCGAGGTCTTTCCGGTCTGCGAGAAGATCCGGTACGTCATCGACAACGGCGAGGCCGACCTCGCCCCCGAGCCGCGCGCGAGCGGCTTTCTTTTGCACAAAAAGGCGTGGGTCGAGTACCAGCCGCTCGGCGTCGTGGGCGTGCTCTGCCCGTGGAACTTTCCGTTCCACAACCTCTTTTGCCCCACCGTCCCCGCGCTTTTCGCCGGCAATGCCGTCGTCGCCAAGGTGAGCGAGCACACGTCGTGGTCGGCGGCCCCCCTCTGCGACATCTTCCGCAAGGTCCTCGCCGCGCGCGGGCACGACCCCGATCTGGTGCAGATCGTCACCGGCTATGGCGAGACGGGCGCGGCGCTCGTGCGGTCCGGCGTCGACAAGATCTTCTTCACCGGCTCTCCCGCGAACGGCAAAAAGGTGATGGCGACGGCCTCCGAGGGCCTCGTGCCCGTCGTCCTCGAGCTCGGCGGCAAAGACCCGATGCTCGTGCTCGAAGACGCCGATCTCGACCACGCCGTCAGCCAGGCGATGCTGGGCGTCTTCACCGCGTGCGGTCAGATGTGCGTGGGCGTCGAGCGCATCTACGTGATGGACGCGGTCTACGACGAGTTCGTTCGGCGCGTCACCGAGAAGGCGTCGGGCCTCCGTCAGGGCGCGCCGCTCGAGAGCGTCGTCGACGTCGGCGCGATGACGATGCCTCGACAGCTCGAGATCATCGAAGAGCTGCTGGCCGACGCCACCCAGAAGGGCGCGCGCATTCTGGTGGGCGGCAAGCGGCGCACCGAGCTCGGCGGCCAGTTCTTCGAGCCCACCGTGCTCGTCGACGTCGATCACTCGATGCGCATCGCGAAAGAGGAGCAGTTCGGGCCCGTGATGGTGATCATGCGGGTGGCCAGCGAGGACGAGGCGGTGCGCAAGGCCAACGACACCGCCTACGGGCTCGGCGCCAGCGTCTTCACGAAAGACGTCGCGCGCGGCGAGCGCGTCGCGCGGCGCATCCGGGCTGGCATGACGGTCGTGAACGACTACGGCCTCGCCTACATGATCCAGGCGCTGCCCTTCGGGGGCGTGGGCGTCTCCGGGTTCGGCCGCATCAACGGGCGTGAGGGCCTGCGCGCGTGCTGCCTGGAAAAGGCGATGGTGAGCGACCGGGTTCGCGTGGGCGGCGGGGTCTCCGTCTACCCGATCCGGCCCGCGACCTACGATCTGACTCGCAACGTCATCGCGACGATCTACGGGTCGGGTGTACGTGGCCGCGCGGCCTCGGCTGCGCGGGCGCTCACGAGCCTCGTGTCGATCATCCGCAGCCGCTGATCGGGCGCCGGCGCTGGCTCGCCGATTGCTCGATAACGCGGCGTGGTTGCCGCGGTTCGTTATCCTCGGGCGAGACGGCCACACGCCTCGCCGAACGCCTCATCGTGGCGCGCCTACGCGCGCAGGTGTCGCAGGTGACCTCGTTCATCCGGGCGCGCGTCGTCATCCCGCCGGCTCCGCCGAGCTCCCGCCGCGCCACCCGACGACCGCTCGCGGTCGAGGCGAGCGGCCCCGTCGAGCCCGAGTCGCCGTTCGTCGACGCCCTCCTCACCGGCGGGCGCGCGCGGCGCGCGCTCCTCGACCGCGGCGTGGTCGACGAGAGCGGCGCCGACGCGCTCGCGCAGAGCGCGACCGATCTCGCCGCCCTCTCCAACGCCTGCTTCTGGGCCAGCCTGCTGTCGGAGGAGGCGCGGCCCGTCCGCGGTGGCATCTGCATCTGTTCGCCCGATCAATCCCCGCTCGCGTTTCGGCTGGATCGGCCCGAGCCCGCGACGGTGCGTAACCTGGTGTCCCTCCTTACCGCGGCCGACACCACGTCGCTCGCGGTGCACCGGGGCCCGCGCGGGATCGAGATCTGGGGCATCCTGATGTGGGCGCCCGTCTACGCCGTCGGGGTCCGCATCGTCGGCACGGGCACGCTCGTCGCGACGGTCGACTCGGAGCTCCTCGCCGTCCTCCAGGAGGGTCAAATCACGGTACCCCGCAGCGCGACCGAGACCTCGTGGACCGAGGTCTTCGCGCGCACGATCCGCTCCGAGCGGCCCTACGCCGAGCGCCGCGTCCTCGCCGAGAGGCTGCTTCGGATCGCCTCGTCGATGCTGCGCCACGGGCGCGGCGGCACCCTGGTGATCGTGCCCTCGTCCGACGCCTCCTGGCAGAGCAACGTCGCCTTTCGCTTCGAGCTCGATGAAATGGGGCGCGCCGCCCTCCGCGATCGAATCGCGGCCGCCGACGCCGCGCGCGACGAGGCCGACCGCTACCGCACCGCGCTCCGCGCCCGACCCCTCACCGAGCGCGATCCCCAGCTCTTGCGGTTGCGCCTCGAGGCGACGGTGAGCCACACGCGGCTCGTCACCTCCACCCTCGACGCCATCGGCGAGCTCTCGGCGGTCGACGGCGCGCTCGTGCTCGACGACGAGCTATCGGTGCTTGGCTTCGGTGCAAAGCTGCACCTCGAGGCGACCGACTTCAGCGTATCGCTCTACAACGCGCTCACCGGGCCGATCGGCGACAGCCATCACGTCGCGGACCTGGGCGGCATGCGCCACCAGTCGGCCGCGCGGTTCGTCTACGAGCACCCGGGCGCGCTCGCGATCGTCGTCTCGCAGGACCGACGCGTCACTTTGTTCGTGTGGAAAGAGGACGCCCGCTCCGTCGCCGCGGTGCGCGGCATGGAGCACTTCGTCTGGGGGTCGCCCTGAGGGCGGCCTACCCCTTTTTGCCCGGCTTTTCGGGCTTCTTCTTCTTTTCCTTCTTCTTCTTCTCGGCCTTCGCGGGCTTCTCGGCCTTCGCGGGCTTCGGGGCCTTGGCCGCTTTTTCGGCCTTCTTGTCGGCCTTTTGCGCCTTCTTGCCGGACTTCTTGTCAGTCTTCCTGGCGGCCTTGTCGGCCTTGGGCTTGGCGGGGGCCTTGGCCGGTCGGGCCGGCGCCCAGAGGCCGACCCAGTTCCCCGCCGGATCGGTGAAGCCCGCGATGTGGCCCATCCCCGCCGGAAGCTCGGTCTTGGGGAGCGCCTGCCTGCCGCCGAGAGCGGTGATCTTCGCGAGCTGCGCGTCGATGTCGGTGCACTCGACGTAGACCGTCACGCTCGAGGCGCCCGACTCGGACGGCCCGATTCCGCCGCCGATTCCGCCCTTTTCCTTCTGGACCATCATCATGGTCCCGTCGGGCGACGCCGCCATCTTCCAGGCGAAAGCGTCAGCGTAGAACTTCTGGAGGACGCTTGCCTCCTGGCCCTGAATCTGGAACCACGTCACCGGGTGCGACATCCCTCGACCTCCCTCTGGAGCGATTGAGATTCGTAACACCGAGCCGCCCCCAAATCGGAAGTTTCAGCAGAAAATGTCACAATCGCGACCCACCCTCAGGGGAGAACGCCAGGCGCCCGCCGTATGCCGCGGGGCCATGCGGAGCATCACCTCGTTCTCGCGGCAGGCGGCCTCCTTGGTCGCCCTCGCCACCATCACCACGCTCTTGGCGGCCTCTTGCGCCAAGGGTGAGACCGACCCGCGCGACGACAAGTCGCCGTTCGGCCTGGGTGACGGCGAGACCGACGAGACGGGCGAGGGCGCCGGGCCGACGAACGGCGCCTGCAGCGAGGGGCAGTTCGAGTGCGGCAGCGGCGAGTGCATCGCCGACCAGTACGCCTGCGACGTCAAGCCCCACTGCGTCGACGCGAGCGACGAGTTCCCGAACAACCCCGCGTGCACCGAGCCGACCTGCGAAGCCGAGCAGTTCATGTGCACCAGCGGCGAGTGCATCCCTGCTTCGTACGCGTGCGACACTTACGTCGATTGCGCCGACTCGAGCGACGAGTCGACCGCGCTCTGCGGCGCGCAGCCCCTCTGCGACGAGACCCAGTGGCAGTGCGCGAGCGGCGAGTGCATTCCGCTCAGCTACTACTGCGACACCTACGTCGACTGCGCCGACTCGAGCGACGAGGCCTGCTGAGCCGCGCCGTCAGCGCGCGACCTCGCGGTAGGCGAGCACGACGTCGCCGAGCTTGATTCGATCTCCGACTCGCAGCCGGTGCGGCTTCGAGCCCAGGTGCGCGTCGTTGACCCTGGTCGCGTTGGTGCTGCAGAGGTCGGCGACCCAGAACTCGCCCTCGAGCGCGAACACGTCGGCGTGGCGGCGCGAGACGCTGTCGCTCGCGATCATGATGTCGGCTGAAGCGGTTCGCCCGATCGTGTTCTGGGCCTGAAGCCGGATCTCGGCGCCCTGGCGCGGGCCGCTCACGAAGACGAGGTACGCCTCGGGGAACAGCCCGGCCGATCGGGTCGCGAACCGAGCCGCGGTCAGGCTGCGCGAGCGAGAAGACGCGACGACGTCACCCGCGGCGAGCGACTTGGGCGCCGTGCTCATCTTGAACGTCGCGAGCGCTTCGGCCTGCGGCTTGCGCTCCATGGCCATCGCCTCGTCGAGCAGCTGCTCCCGCGCCTCCGAGAGCGGTGAGCCGTCGGCGGGTACGTACCCCGGCGCGCCCTCGATCTCTTTCATCAGCGCGCGGAGCAGCGACGCGGCGCCCTCGAATTGACCGCGGTCGGCCATTCGCCTCGCCTCGCCGCGCGCCTCGTCGCACCGCACGAGCAGGACCTTCACCGTCGCCTCGGGATCGATCGCGGGAGCGTCGCCGATATCGACCGTCACGCGGCCGTACACCTCGTGACGGGCTCGCTCGCCGGCGCGGGCGTAGCGCGCAGAGACGTCGAGGAGCTCGCCACGGATCCGCGCCTCGTCGACCCGCGCGACGATCTCGACGGCGAGAAGACGCCGAGAACGGGCGACCATGTCGGGGACGGGAACGACGAGCCCCTCGGCCGTGTACCGCGAGCGGGCCGCCCCCAGCACCGAGACGATCTCGACGCCCGCGCGAGGGGTCAAGACGATCTCGATCGCCTCGACCGCCACGTCACCCTGCGCGCCGATCGCCTGAGCCAGCTCGAGCTGGCAGACCGTGGGATCTTGGACGAACCGGTACGCGCCCCCGCCGCCATCCGCGACCGCGAGCAAGACGTTCTCGTCGTGGCGGGTGCCGTAGCCGAGGGTGGACACCACGCCGCCCTCGCGGAGCTCACGAGCGACGAGGCGGAGCTCGTCGGGCGTGCACGCGGCGACGTTGGGCTCGCCGTCGCTGAGCAGGACGATCGCGTGTCGCTCGCCCTCGGCGCGCGGAGGCATCGACGACCGCGCGAGCCTGAGCCCCGCCTCCACGTTCGTCCGGTCGTCGGCCCGGAGGCGCGCGACGCGCGATCGGATGGCGCGCTTGTGGCCGGCGTCGAGCGGTGCGACCGGCGCGACCTCGGTCGCGTTCGTGGAGAACGCGATGACGCCGAGGCGGTCGGTGTCCTCGAGCATGTCGAGGATGCGCTCCACCGAGCGCACCACCTGCTCGAGAGGCTCGCCGCGCATCGACCCCGACACGTCGACCGCGAGCGCGGTCACCAGGGCGGGACGGGGGCGCTCGGCCGGGCAATCGCCGGCGACGAGCTCGACGACGCCGAACAGCCGCTGCTCACCGGGCGCGACCCTGCCCCGATCCGCTGCGACGTCCAGACGGAGCGCGGGTACGGCCGACGTCATTCAAAGAGCGTAAGCAGTCTGATCGAGATCGCCAGGTGCGAGCGCGCGTCGATGTCAGATCGTGCGACGCGGGTTGCCCAGGAGGTCGAGCACCGTCCGCTTGGTCGCAGCGTCGGGCGGGGCGTAGACGTCGAACACGACGATCTTTCCCTTCTCGGCCGTGATGGTGAGCCCCCGATCGAAGTAGTGCAGCTTGTCGAGGCTGGACATCGCCTGCTCGTGCTGGCTGATCTCGGGCTCACCGAACGCCTTGATCGCCGTCGAGGCCGGAGCACCGAGGACGCACGAGCCGAAGCCCACCGGCTTTTCGGCCAAGAAAGCCTCGGCCCCGTAGAGGACGAACTTGAGCGCAACCACGCTGTCGCCCGAGACGAACGCCTTGAAGAGCGGCACCTGGCCCGGCGCGAACACGAGCACCCGATCGAAGCCGTTCGCAAAGATGATGGAACGCGCCGTCGAGTACCCGGCCGCCTCCCACTCCTCGCGCTCCTCTTCTTGCGAAGCCGTTCGCTCTGGCTCACCCAGCCGCTCGACCAGCGCCCGCGCGCTCATGCCGATCTCGAGACCGGCGAGACCTCTCACCGCATCGGCGCTCACGACCGAGGCTGGCGGTGGCTCACGCGAAGGTAGCGGCGACACGTCGACGAGCGGTCGCGGCTCCTGGGCCG
>CALKVR010000332.1 GCA_938004815.1 uncultured Polyangiaceae bacterium
GGGGCGGGCTGGGGGCAGGGGGCGAGGGAACGGGCGGAAGGCCCGAGAACACTGGCGCGGAGTGTGCGGCCCCAACGGACTGCTACCCGGGGATCGATCCGGCGACCATCCTGGGAACGGTGACGTGCCTCGACCGCGTGCGTGGCGGCTATTGCACGCACACTTGCATGTCGGACGCCGACTGCTGCGCCGCAGCGAACGAATGCAAGACCGGCATCGAGCAGGTGTGCTCTCCGTTCGAGTCGACCGGCATGATGATGTGCTTCCTCTCTTGCGAGAGCGACGACCTCGTGCCCGGCCCCGGGCAAAGTGGCCCCGTGGACGAGCAGGAGTACTGTCAGCGCGAAGCCGGTCGTGACTTCATCTGCCGCTCGAGCGGCGGAGGCGCGAACAACCGCAAGGTGTGCGTCCCTGGTGACTGCGGGGTAGGGGCGGCTTGCACCGACACCGCGCAATGCGCCGCCGGTCTGACTTGCGAGCTCACACTCGAGGGCGGCTACTGCACCGAGCGGGACTGCACCCAGAACGCCGATTGCCCGCAAGGCTCGGTGTGCGTCGCGAGCACCACCGGAACCAACTACTGCATGAAGAGCTGTCAGGGCCCCTCGGACTGCACGTTTTGTCGGGGGTACGACGACGACGCGGCCTGCTCGACCGGCGTCATGTTCGTCGAGGCGGGCACGACCGGGGCGGTCTGCATACCCTGACGGCGAGCGATCTTCACGCCTTGTCGAGAAAGCGCAATCGCGCGGCGCCGATCGTGACGATCCGATCGCCCTTCTTGACGACGAAATCGGGGGGGACGTTGAGGTTGGTCTTGGCGCCGCGCCGCACGCCGATCGGGATGTGGGCCTCGTCGCGGCACGATTGGGCGACGCGTTCGAAGGTCGACTCTGTCGCCGATGCGACGGCGGTGAAATAGAGCTGCTGGCCGGTCATGGTGCTGAGGAGCTCGTCGACGACCTCTTGGATGCCGGGGTTCAGGACCTCGCTGCTGATGAAGTGAGCGTCGAAGCGCGATGCGCAGACGATGCGATCGCACCCGGCCTTGCGTAGCAGCTCCTCCGTAGCGATGTCGTTGCACTCGGCCGTGGTGTGCACCTTGCCCTCGCGCGCCTCGATGGCCAAGGTGATGGCGAGGATGCGATCGTCGGAGCGCGCATCGCCGGTCGTCGCGAGGACGATGGCGTGGCGGGCCTTGTCGATGCTCGCGCGCCGGAGCGTCTCGTCGCGGGCGGGGTTGCCGCGGACGAAATGAACCCGACGCGCGTGGAGCTCCTGCGGCAGCTCGGCGAGATCTTCGTCGACGAGGACGATCTCGGTGTCGGGGCCGACCGAGGAGTCGTGCCGGAGCTCGTCGATGATCCGCACGACCTTCTCGAGGCGTGGAAAGTTCAGGATGACGAAGTGGCCTTCGAGGTCGAAATCCTTCATTCCGCGGAGCTCCCGGTTCTTGGCCTCGACGAGGCTCGCCGCTGCGAGGGAGAGAACGTAGCCGAGCAGACCGACACCGAAGACCATGATCGGGAGGCCCACGAGGTATCGGCCCCCGGCCGAGACGGGGAAGTAGTCGCCGTAGCCGATGGTCGTCATGGTCACCACCGACCACCAGAGCCCGTCGGCCCACGAGAGCTCGGGCTTGGCGTCGAGCTCGAAGTAGAGAAAGCCGGTCGTGCCGTACGCGAGCACTGCCGCGAGCAAGACGGCGATGCGGAGCGGTGCCGGCGGATGCCGCACGATCCGACGGCTGAACAGGCGCAGGAGGACGTGAATCACTTGGCTCTCGCCCCCCATTCGCGCGACAGCCCGTCGGCTGCTCTCACTGCGTCCGGAAGCGCCCAAAGGCCGCGCCGATCGCCGCGCGCGACCGCTTGCTCCTGGAGGTAGCTCGCCATCGCCGGGAAGGGGTGGGCCGTGTAGACGAGCGTCGTCCCCTCGCGGACGAGGGCGAGCCCGACGTCCTCGTCGTCGACGTAGAGCGTGGCGAGCGTCCGGCCGTGGTCGTCTTGCGGCTTCTCGTGCAGCTCGACGCGGATCGGCTTGCCCTCGAGCCGTCGGCGCAGATCGCCCACGGCGCGCGCGCCCAGCTCTCCCATCTCGCCCTTGCGGTCCTGGTCGAACGACTTGATGCCGAGGATGCGGATGGTCACGGCCTCGTCCGACGCCGACCGGACGACCACGGTGTCGCCGTCGACGACCGACACGAAGGTCACCACGTCGCCCGAGGCGATGGCCCCCGATGCTTGCTGGAGCTCACGGCGCTGCGCCTCGGCCTGGACGCCCATGAAGCCCGACGCGCCAAACAAGACGCAGACCAGGCCCCAGAAGATCGCGGTTCCTCGGTCCACGCCTACCACCCCAGCGTCTGCTGAAACACCTCGGTGAGCTTCTGCCCGAGCTTCTGGTGGGTCGCCTTGCTCGGGTGATAGTCGCAGCCCCAACCATCGGCGGGCTCGATGTCGAACGCGACGGGGTGCACGTTCGCGTCGCCGAACTGCTCCACCGCAGAGAGCACGTAGCCCTGGTTGGTGCCGCCCCAGTGCTGCCAGGTGACGGTGAAGATGGCGGCGTCGGGGTAGTGGCCGCGCACCGTCCCGAGCAGATCGATGTACGCACCGGTGAAGGCGCTGCCGTCGATCGCGGCCGAGAAGTCGTTGGTCCCCAGGTTGATGACGACCGCATCCGGCGTAAACGCGGAGAAGTCCCACGCCGATGCGGCGTCGCCGGTGAGGGTGCGGCCGTAGAGCTCGGGCATGAGCTCGTCCATGTTGCCGCCGTAGTTCTGGTAGACGCCTTTGCCGCTGAAGGCGATGAGGTGAGCGGCCGCGTTCACGTTGCGCGACGCGATGGCGGCGTACGTCTCGTACGCGCTCTCGGTGTCGCCCGTGAAGTCGCAAAACTCGTCGGGCCCCTCGACGCCGTAGCCGCACGTGATCGAGTCGCCGATGAACTCGACGCGGTGCGCATACGGCCAGACCGTCTCGACCTGGGTCGTGCTCGCGCCCGGGACGAAGCCGCGAAACTGCACCTCGCCGAAGAACCCCTCGACGCGGCGGTAGACGAGCACGTCGTGCTCGCCGGCGCCGAGGCCCGTGGCCACCACGTAGGGCGAGTTGCCGTCGGTCTCGATGACCTGGGTCGGTGTGCCGTCGATCACCACCTGAAAGAACACGCCCGACGCGCCGTCGAGGTCGATCGCGAGCTCGCCGCCCGAGATGCGCGTCTGGTACGAGGTGCCGGACCACGTCGCGACGGGGCCCGCGGGGTCGCTCTCGTCGAAGCGACCGACCAGGTGCTCGAGGGCGGTGACGGGCGGCGCGCCGCCTTGGCCGGTGCTCGCGCTAGAGCCAGTGCTCGAACTGGGCATCGTCGAGCCGGTCGTCGGCGCCGTGCTGCTCGAGCCGGTCGCCCCTGAGCCGGGGCCGCCGCCGGTGTTGCCGCTGTCGGCGTCGCCGCACGCGACCGAGGCGATCGAGCAGGCGAGCGCGCAGAAGAGAGGTCTCACGCGGCCTAGAAGAGCAGGAGGTCGCCTGCGGCGTCCATCCTCACGGAGGGCTCGACTGGCCGCGGTCGTTCTCACCCCAACAGGCCACCGTGCCTCCGGGGCGCAGGCCGCACGCGTGGAAATTGCCGAAGCTCATCGTCGCGAACGCGCCGCTCGGTGGGCCGGTGACGGTGTCCCAGCCCCAACACGCGAGGCTGCCGTCGACACGCAGGCCGCACGAGGCGTCTGCGCCGCCGTAGACGTCGGTGAACGGGCCATTCGGTGGTGAGAGCTGCCCCTGCGCGTCGTATCCCCAGCACTCGATTTCGCCACCAGGGCGGAGCCCGCACGTGTGCAGGTTGCCTGCAGCGACTCGGACGAAGGTGCCGGCGGGAGGCGATGATTGCCCCCAGGCGTTGCCACCCCAGCAGTGGGCCGTCCCGTCGGTGCGGAGCGCGCACGCGTGGAAGCCGCCCACGCTGAGGCTCGTGTACGACCCGGGCACCGCGGTCTCGACGCCGTGATTCCAGCACCTGATCTCGTCGCCTTCGATACCGCAGCCGCCACCGTCATAGGCCACGCCGATGGCGTCGAAGGTGCTGTGGGGTGAAGCGCTCTGGTCGGGGTCACCCCAGCAGATCACGGTCCGGTCTGCGCGCAGCCCGCACGTGGACCACGTTCCGCCGGCCACTTGCAAGAACGCACCTGCGGGAGGCGAGGCTTGGCCCGAGTCGTCGTCACCCCAGCAGGTGAGGGCGCCGTCGATCCCGATGCCGCACGCGTGGTACCAGCCGGCGCCGATGGCTACGAACGCCTGCTCGCCTTCGTGAATCACGGTTCCGCCGCTCCCGCTCGTGTAGCCGCTGGCGCTGCTGCTGACGCTCGTAGCGGGACCGTGCCCGTAGCTGCCCCCGTAGCCCCCGTCGTCGCCGCCGCCGCTCGACGATCCATCCTCGTCGTCGAAGAAGAGGTCCTGGTCGCCGTTGATCACCCTCGAATCGCACGCCAAGAGGAGCGCCGCGCAGCCCGTGAGAAGCAAAGCCGAGTTCATGTCCGCGCCAAGAGCAACGGGCGTACCATCGTCGGATCGCAGCCTGGCCGCGTGGCGCCGCTCCCGGTGGCGCATCCTGTGCCGGCCTGCGACACGCAGGCCTCATCACGTGAATCCGGCCGATCTCTCGCTCCTCGCAACGCTCGACGCGCTCCTTCAGGAAGCCAGCGTGACGAAGGCAGCCCGGAGAATGGGCCTGTCGACCCCGGCCATGAGCCATGCCCTCGGGCGGATACGCGAGCGGCTCGGCGATCCGATCCTCGTGCGAGCCGGCCGCGCCATGGTGCTGACGCCACGAGCCGAAGCGCTGCGGCCGCGCATCCGGAGCCTCGTTGCAGAGGCCGCGCAGGCGCTCGAGGCGGAGCGCCCCTTCTCCGCTGGCTCGCTCCGGCGGAGCTTCGTCGTGCACGCGACCGACCACGTCGTGACGGTGATCGGCGGCGAGCTCGACCGCGCGCTCGCGGCCGACGCGCCCCATGTCGTGCTGCGGTTCGTGCCCAACGTGGCCGACGACGCCGCTGCTCTGCGTGAGGGGACCGCCGATCTGGCGGTCGGCATCTACGCCGCGCTGCCGCCCGAAGTTCGGACGCGGTCGCTCTTCACCGATCGCTTCGTTTGTGTGGTTCGAGAAGAGAACCCGCTCGTGGGCAAGCGGCTCACGCTGAAGCAGTTCGTCGAGCTCGAGCACGTCCAGGTGGCTCCGCGCGGTCGCCCGGGTGGGCTCGTCGACGAGGTGCTCCGCCAGCAAGGCCTCGAGCGGCGGGTCAAGCGCGCGGTCCCGTTCTTTCTCGCCGCGCTCAACCTGGTCGCCGAGACCGACTACGTCCTCACGATCTCCGAGCGGATCGCCCGCAAGCTGGCGCCCAAGCTCGGGCTGCGCGTGCTCGATGCCCCGATCGCGCTCGATCCGTACACGCTCCAGCTCGTCTGGCACCCCCGCTTCGACGGTGACGCCGGGCACCAATACCTGCGCGACGTGTTCGTGGCGGCGGCCCGCCGCGCGGCCGGCGACGTGCACGCAGGGGCGAGGACGCGCCTCGGGAGGCCGGCCCGCCGGCGCGCGAAGCCCGCGACGCGATAGTTGCAGCCGGTGCAACATGTCATTCGAAGCGAGTCACCTGGTGAAATGCATCCGGCGTGGTGATCTCCGGGGGCATGAGCATCGAGAACCCGAATGTCACGAACCCCTCGAAGAAGAAGCGCGTCGCGCTCGTCTTGGCCAGCCCGGCGCGCTCGACCATCACCGATTGGCCCGTCGGCTTTTGGTGGAGTGAGCTGACCCACCCGTACCTCGCGTTCACCGAGGCCGGCTACGAGGTCGAGGTCTTCAGCCCCGACGGCGGCAAATGCGAGGCCGACGCGCTGAGCGATCCGCGCGATCCGAGCGGCTACTCGGCCGGCGATCTGATCAGCATGGGCTTCGTGGCCACGCCCAAGCTCGCCGCGATCGTCGAAGAGACGCGCAAGGTCGCCGCGATCGAGGTCGACCGCTTCGACGCCATCGTCGTCGCCGGGGGGCAGTCGCCGATGTTCTCGTTCGAGCGCGCGTCGGACCTGCACGCCAAGTTCGCCGCGTTCTACGAGGCGGGGAAGATCGCCGCCGCTCTCTGCCACGGCGTCGCCGTTCTGCGCTGGGCCAAGCTGTCGAACGGCGAACCGC
>CALKVR010000333.1 GCA_938004815.1 uncultured Polyangiaceae bacterium
CACGAGAGCGAGCCCGCGTGGTCGATGGCGCAGACGTGTCGGCTGCCGGCGGTCACGCCGCGCCAGGTCTGTGTGGGGCCCACTTCGTTGAAGTCGAGCTCCGCTCCCCCCGCGGTCCAGCACCACAGCTCGCCGCTGCGATGGAGTCCGCACGCGCCCGACTCGCTGGGAAAGCCAAACCGACCGATGACGCCTTCCCCTGCGCTCACCGCCGTCCAGCTAGTCGCGTCGCCGGCTTGGCTCGGCGCCTGTGCGCCGCACCCGCCTTTGCCCCAGAATGCCCCCCACCACCACAGCGTCCCGTCGCTGCGAATGGCGTAGGTGTGCCCCGCGTTCACGCTCGTGGCGATGAAGGTCGACCCAGGCATCGGCTCGATCGGAGTCGGGCTGTGACCGCCGTCGCCCGTCCCCAACTGCCCGCACGAATTGATACCCCAACACCACAGCGAGCCGTCGGTTCGGATACCGCACGTGTGTTGCCCCCCAGCGCTGAGGGCGACCCAGGGGAGACTCGACGGCACTTCCGAGGGCACAGCATCCTCTTGGACGAAGTCTGTCGGGTACTCGGTGCTACCCCAGCACCACGCGCTCCCGTCGGTTCGCAGTGCGCAGGTGTGCTTGTCACCGGCTGTGACGCTCAGCCAATCTGCGTCGGCGCCTACCTTGGTCAAAGCGCCACGGTCGACGAAGGTGCCGTCGCCCAGCTGGCCCGCCTCGTTCGCCCCCCAGCACCACAGGGCTCCGTCCTCGTCGACGAGGCACGTGTGTCTAGCTCCGCTGCCGAGCCGTGGCGCGGGGCAGGCGCTGTCCTCGACTCGCACGACACCCTCCAACGCCGGATAGCACACGCACTCGAACGAGCCCGGCGTGTTCTCGCAGCGCGTGTCGGCGGCGCACGAGGCGGTGCTCGACGCGCACTCGTCGATGTCCACGCACGCGTCGCCGGCGCGCTCGAAACCTGCCGGACAGGGCACTTGTTCGCAGCTTGAGCCGTCCACACAAGAGACTGGCGGTGGCTCCTCCGTGCTGGGCGGCTCGAGCACCCACGTGGGACTGCGCCCGCAGGATGCGAGCGATAGCAACATCGGCGCCGCCACGGTCATTCGAGCCAAGGTCGAGAGCATGCGCACGCCCGAGCAGGACTCGTGCCGCTGCGTGCGTCGCACGAACGCCGGCAGGTCCAGCTTCTGTAGGGAGCGCTGTCCACGCCTGGGACAGGTCCGGGACACCAGGCCGACCGAGTCGAGCGCGGTTTCTCGCGGACCTCGAACGCATCAGGTCGGCACGCCACGTGTCGGTCTCGATGCGCCCATCACGACGCCCGTCGACAGCGTGTGGGTCCAGCCGAGCGCTCACGGCTCTGCGAGCGACATCACGCTGCGCAATCTCCTGAATGGTGTGCGACGAGCCGCTCGAGGGCCCGAGCACCTCGGGCGATGCCGCGACGTGGGTGCGCATCTGGCGAGACGAGAGCACCGGCGACGCATACGCAGTCTGCGTCGGCTTCGACGGTGGGCCGCCCTTCTACCGCGTTCTGAGTGAGCTGGATGACGCACGCGAAGCAGGGGCCCTCGTACGCTCGGCGATGCTCACGAGGCCTGCGGCCCCGAAAGCTCGGCGAGCGCGGCCGCTACCCGTGCGCGCAGCTCGTCGGGCATGACGGGCTTACCGATGAACCGCTCGGGCTCCTCGACCATGGCTTCCCGGGCCTTGGAGGTCAGCGCGCCGCCGGTCACGAAGACGAAGCGCTTCGTCCAGCGCGGGGACAGCTCGATGGCGCGCCGCCTCAGCTCGAGGCCGTCGAAGTCGGGCAGGCTCAGATCGCAGAGCACCAGGTCCCACGTGGTCTCGGCGATCTTCGAGAGCCCCTCCTCTCCGCAGCGTGCGACGCCGACGTCGTAGGCCGCCAGCACGCGCGCGACGGTGCGTGCGATGAGCGGCTCGTCGTCGACCACGAGGATGCGAGCCGTGGTACCTGGCCGGATGGGGGCGGCCAGCTCCTGCGTCGTCGGAGCCTGCGTGGCTGCGGGTAGCGCAGGGAGGCTCACCGTGAACGTCGTCCCGGCGCCAGGCGTGCTCGCGGCCGTGATTCGACCGCCGAGCTCCGAGACGAGGCGCTGGCAGATGGAGAGCCCGAGGCCCGTGCCTTGTCCCGCGACCTTTGTCGTGAAGAAGGGTTCGAAGATCTTCGAGAGCTTGTCGGGCGGGATGCCGGCCCCGGTATCCATGACCTCGACGATCTGTCTGTCTTCGTCCGTCGTGAGCGTCACGTGGATGCGATGCTGTTCGGGCGCCCCCTCTGGAATGGCCTGCGCCGCGTTCACGAGCAGGTTCACGAAGACCTGTACGAGCCGCGCGGGGTCGGCGCTCACGAGGCGCGTCGACGACTCGGTCACGACGAGCTTGGCTTTCGGCCGGATCGAGGCGGCGCTCATCTCGATCGCCGCGCGGACGACCTCTCGCACGTCGGTCGGGCGGCGCTGCTCGGTGTCTCCGGACCGCGCGAACAGCCGCAGGTCCTTCGCTATCCGCTCGACGCGCGCGGCACCCGCGCGTGCGTCTCTCAGCAGTTGCTCGATGTCGGCTGCCTCGAGCGGTCGTCCGTCGTTCTTGGCGCTCTCGATCTCTTCGAGCGCCAGGCTCACGTTGGATACGACGTACTGGAGCGGATTGTTGAGCTCGTGCGCGCCGCCGGCCGCGACCTGCCCGATGGTCGCCATCCGCTCGGCGATCGCGAGCTGTCGTTCGAGCTCGCGACGCTCCGTGAGATCGCGGGCGACGAAAATGGCCTCCTTGTGCCCGCGCGGCAGGATGCGGACCTCGAGCTTGCGTGACCAGCCTCCGACCGAGTCGACCTCGTAGGACCGTTCGGTCTGCGATTCGAGCGCGGCGCGCATCTCTTCGAGCCCCTTCTCCACGTGAGGCATCGCCTCGGGGATCAGCTCTCCCAGCGCGCGGAGGTGCTTGCCCACGATCATAGCGAGCGTGTCCGCGCCCATGTGCCGGAGCCCGAGCTTCACGTCGAGGACGAATCCCTCACTCGACACCCGGACGATGAGGTCGGGGAACGCGTCCAAGAGGCGCCGGGTGATGGCCTCGCTCTCTTCGAGCGCGAACTCGGCTTTTCTGCTGACAGCCACGAAGAGCGCGGTGGTCTCGTCTTGGAACTCGACGCCCGGGAGGAGCTGGCACTGGAAAGGGATGGCCTCTCCCGATGCGCTGACCAGCCGCCACACGCTGACGTCCAGTTTTCCTGCCGTGTCGGCCTGGCCGATGAGCTCTCTGTCTTCGGGGTGAAGCAAGCTCGAGAGCGGCCTGCCAGGGGCGGCGGCCTCGCCGCACAGCTCGACGAGGTACGGGTTCGCGAAGACCAGCCGGTCGTCGCGCACGACGGCTACGGCGAGCGGAAGGCGGTCGAGCACGGCCCGAAACCCGCGCTCGGATCGGATCGAGCGCGAGTAGTACGCCTCCAAGTGCTGCTGCTGCTCCGCGAGCTCGTCGGTGATCGCGCGCACCCCGCCGAGCATGAGCTTGAGCCGGCGCGCGATGTCGCCGACGGTCACGGAGGAACGCGGCGGAACGATGCGGGCACGAAGGACCCGACCGGAGATCTCTTCAACGGTGACCTCCGCGTCCTGGAGACCGAGGATGGCCGGCAGCGCGCGGAGGCCGCCGACCGTCAGCAGCATGTAGCCCTCGGAGGGCGCGAAGGGCTCGGGGATGCGAACTTCGAAGGAGAGTCGATGCCCGTCGATCTCCGCGCACGAGAACTTCAGGCCTCGATAGCTGGAGGGGGCGAACCAACGCGCGCCGAGCGTGTAGAGGTCACGCGGTTTGAGGATCAACCCGATGATGCCGCCGAGCGGACCGAGGTAGTTGCCCGACGTGACCAGGCGCCCCGCTTCCATGACTTGCTCGGGCGTCCGTCCCCGCGCGAACCGCTCGTTGATCTCGGCCCAGACGTCCCACGAGACGGTGCGATTGCGGCTCCGGAGCTGCGCGAGGGACACCGGGAGGCCGGCGGTGAGCTCTTCGAGGTCGACGAGGCCACGCCTGGATGCCTCTTCGAAGAACCCGAACAACCGCGTGCTCACCTCCTGGCCCACGACCCATTACTAGTACATCGTCCGCGAAGTTTCTTCGCGTAAGACGATGTACCGAGAGCACGGGTGCCGGTGAGCAAAGGTGGGGCCGAGCGTTGGTGTGGAAACCGGCCCTTCACTTGCGAGCGTCAGCGAGGGGCCGGTTTCCATACCAATGCGAACTTTGCGAACGCGGCACTAACGCCCTTGCTTCGGCTCGTCAGCCGTCGTTGAGCGCCCACGAGAGACGTCCGAGCCACAGCGGTGGCGCCCACCGAGGTGGGCGCCGAAGATCACGACGTGCCCGATCAAGCACGCCGTCGCAGCGGCTTGCGGCATGTAGAGCCAAGCCACCATCGCGGCACCACGCACGTCGACGATGCCAGTGACCGGCTCGAGCCAGATCGACAGCGTGTGAAAGTAGACGATCGCCGTCGCGCTCAAGAGCCCGCACGCGAGCGCCACATGCGACCGGCGGACGACGCCGGCGACGATCCCCGCGAGCGTGGCGGCCGAGGCGATCCACGCCGCCGGCAACCCGACGGCGTCCCAGACGATCTCCGGCGTGACGAACGGAGGGAAGTGAACCGCCGCGCTGCGCGGAGCGGCTCGAAGCAGCGACGTCGCGGCGACGAGGACACCGATGCTGACCAGGATTGGCCACCCTTCAGCGAGGGCCCGGGCTCGATGTCCGTCGAGGGACGACGCCATGCAGCTCCGACCATCACACGAGCCGAGAGTTCCCGTCCGCGAGACGACGAGCGGCCAGGGCGAGGAGAGCCCGAGCCGAGCTGTTGCTGCTCGGCGGCGCTGGCGTGGAGGTGTTGCTCGCCACCGAAGCGCCGCCGTTGGGCAGCGCACGATGACACGCTACTACATCGAGTCGTCGCAGAAGCCTCCCCCGACGTCGACCACCTTGGGAAAACGATAGAGGATCGAGAAACACATCTCGTCGTTCGAGCTCGGCCCCCAGCCGATGGAGGCCTGTGAGGTGTTGTTCCAGGTGCACTCGGTCGTGATCGAGTCGCCGGCCTGCAGCGTGACGGGCTCGAACGCCAGAAACGGCTGATGCTGGAACTCGTAGTCGCCGTCATGCAGGACCTGCTGCTCGCCGGCGATCGTCAACGTCGTCTTCAGGTGGCGGCCGAGCTGGTGCATGTGCGGGAGGATGGCGAAGAAGCTCTGCGTCGATTGAACGGTGCAGGTGCCGGTCTCGCTGTGCGTCTCGTTCGGTGGGATCTGGAAGGACAAGGGCCCGGGCAGGAGCACGTCGGCCTCGTGCTGGACGTCCGCGGGGGCCACCTCGACGATCTCGATGCCTGACGTACCGGTGAGGATCTCGCCGCTCGTGTTCAGCAAGTGCAGCTCCAGCAGGAGCGTGGTGCCGGCTTCGAGCTTCAACCCGACGCCGGGTGGGAACGTGAGCGCGTTGGTCCCGACCCCGGAGCCGTAGATGATGTTGGCGGCGCCTAGCTCCTCGAGCGACAGCAGGGTGTGGTGCGTACCCTTGGGTGAGATCGGGCGAATCGCGCCGACGTAGATATCGCGATCGATGACGATGGCGTGGATGTCGGACGTGTCCTCGCTGAACGGCTCGAGCTCCCAGTCGGCGGTGATGAGCGTCTGCCACGCGAGCGCATCGCCGCCGCCGGCCCCGCCAGCGCCTGCGGTGCCGCCACCCGCGCTGGCCGAGACGGTGCCGTCTTCGGTCTCCGCGTCCGAGCAGCCGATCGAACCCAGCATGAACGCACCGATCAGGAATGCCGTCGTCCTCATGTCCGTCTCCTTGCCGGAGGCGGTGTGTGCACGCACTGTGCCTACGCATCGACGGGGCACGCGCCGCGCCTGGCGAGCTTCGGTCGACGGGCGAGTGCTACGATGCGGTGGTGTCGTCATCCGGGCCCAGGTATGTCGTCGATCCCGAGGATCCGCGCGCGCCGCCGGCAGAAGTATGGGCCTCGATGTCGGAGGAGGAGCGTGACGCGGTCGTTGCCTCGCTGCCCAGCGAGTGGGACGACGCGTCGCCGCCCGAAGGCGACCCCCACTTCAACGCGAAGGTCGGTGCGCGCGAGGCTCTCGGGAATTTCTTCGCGAAGATCGGCCGGCGCGTCTACCTGGCCTGCGAGATGGGGGTCTACTACCCCGGTGAGCCCGCGTTTGCCCCCGATCTCATGGCGGTCTTGGACGTCGAGCTCAAGGAGCGGATGAGCTGGGTCGTCTCGCGCGAGGGCAAGGGCATCGACCTAGCGATGGAGATCCAT
>CALKVR010000334.1 GCA_938004815.1 uncultured Polyangiaceae bacterium
GCACGAACGGCAGCACGCTCCGGAGGCGCGGCGCCGGCTCGTCGCGCAGCACCTCGACGGCGACGTCGTGCGCCGCCTCGCCCTCGAACGGAGCTCTACCGGTGACGAGCTCGAAGATCACGACGCCGAGGGCCCACACGTCGCAGCGCTCGTCGGCGTCGCGGGCCGACGTGAGCTGCTCGGGCGGCATGTAGAGGGGCGTGCCCAGCGTGACCCCGGCCGTCGTGAGCTCGTTCTTGCGGTCTTCGGACTTCGAGATCCCGAAGTCGAGCACCTTCAACAGCGGCGCGCCGTCGGGGCCGGTGGTGACGAACAGGTTGGCAGGCTTGATGTCGCGATGAACGAAGCCGCGCGCGTGCGCCTCGGCGAGCGCAGAACACGCTTGTCGCACGAGCCGCGCGACGCGGCTCACCGGCAAGCGGCCGCGCGCGAGCTCGGCGGTGAGATCGTGCCCGTCGAGCAGCTCGAGGGCGAGGCATGGCAACCCCGCGTCGGTGCGGCCGAAGTCGAGCACGCGCACGACGTGAGGGCTCGTCAGCGACGCGAGGAGCTGCCCCTCTCTCTCGAAGCGGGAGACGAGACCTGGGATGTCGACCACCTCGGGCCGCAGCACCTTCAGCGCGATGCGCGGACCGCCTCGCCCGTCCTCGGCTTCGAACAGGATCGCCGACGCACCCCGCGCGCGAACGCGCACGAGCCGATAGCGGCCCGAGACGACGTCACCCAGCGCGGGGGCGGCGAGCACAGGTCATTTTCGCATCACTCTTCCTTTCGACGACGCTCTTCTTTCTTGTTCGCGTTGAGACGCTTGTCCGACAGGCGCCGCGCCTTGGCCGCGCGCGAGGGCTTGGTCGCTCGGCGGCGCTTCGGGACCACCAGGGCCTGGGCGACGAGGAGGCGGAGCTTGTCTCGCGCGTCCTCCAGGTTGCGGTGCTGATCGCGAGTTTTCTCGCTTTTCACGAGGATGCGCCCCTCGGCGTCGAGCAGCCCGCGGGCGAGCACCCTGAGTCGCGCTTTGACCAGCTCGGAGAGCACATTGGTGCCCTCTAGGTCGAAACGTAGCTCGACCCGCGACGACACCTTGTTGACGTTCTGCCCTCCGGGGCCGGACGAGCGGGTAGCCGTCCAGCTCAGATCGCTCTCGGGCAGGGTGATCTTCTCATCCACGACGAGGGGGGCAGACATGATGGGAGGCGAGACGGTTGACCGGATGGCGCCTGACGACAATCATCGCGCGCGTTGCTGCGTCGCGCCCGCCACCTGCTCGTTGTCGCGCTCTTCGCGTCCGCGTGCGGCGGGAGCGAGGGCGAAGACGCGCTCGACCGCGCGCTCCGGCTGAGGGCCGAAGCGCGATCCGGCAAGGAGCGGCTCGAGCACGTGGCGGTGGTCGCACGCCGCGGCGAAGAAGCGCACGCGTTCCGCGCGATCCTCAAGTCCGAGCGCTGCTACGCGGTCGTCGCGGTCGGCGAGGCCGGCATCCGATCGATCGATCTGCGCCTCTTCGATCCGCTCGGCGCCACCGTCGACAAACAGAAGACCGATGCGCCGATCATCGAGCTCTGCACGAAACGCGCGGGGCCCTACCGCATCACGATGACGGTCGCAGGGCGCGGCCGCGTGCGCGCCGCCGTCTACCAGGTCCCCCCCGTCGCCGATGGTGAGGGGGGCCGGGGGGGGGAAAAGGCAGCACCGAGGTTGCCCAGCACGACGACGGTGCCGTCTTCTCCAGAGGCTAAGCCCTCCGGCGGAAGCTGAACCACCGCATCTCGAGCGGCGCGCGGCCCGCGGGCAGCGCGAAGAGATCGGAGCCGAGCGACCAGTTCACGAACCACCCCGTCGGCGGCCAGGCCTCGGCGTCGAGGTGCTCTTTCTCGTAGTCGTGCACGCACTCGTCGCCGACCCGCTCGAGCGGCAGGCCCTCGGCCGCCTTCTCGAGCTCGTGCCGGGTGAAAATGGGACACCACGCGACCTGCGAGAGCTCCTTGGCCAGGGTGTCGGCCTTGTAGCCATCCATCGGCACGAACACGCTGAAACAGAGGATGCCGCCCGGCGCGAGCAGATCACAGGCGCGCTCGTAGAGCCTTCGCACCTCGTCTACCTCACGGAAGTGAGACGCCACCACCTCGGCGAGGACGATGAGCCTGTACCGGCCCTTGGGCACCGGCAGGTTCGGGTCGAGCGCGTCGCCCTCGTAGACCGTGACCGGCAGCTTCTCTTCGGCGACCGTCTTGCGCAGCACCTCGGCGAGGGCGGGGGCGATCTCGATCGCGTCGGTCGGAAAGCCGGCGCGGGCGAGGGGGAGCGTATTGCGGCCCGTCCCTGCGCCGACATCCAGCACCGGCGTCATCGCGGGCAGCCCGAGCTCGGCGGCAAGGTTCATCACCTTGGCGTCGGGGTGCTTGCCGAACAGCGGCGGATCGCGCGTCTGGACCCACCGCTCGTACTCGTCGCCGATCGTGTTGACGACCACGCTCACCGTGTACTTGAGGCCGGGGTGCGGGGGCGGCTCGGTGTTGTACTTGACGAGGAGGCGCGTGTACGGCGACTGAGCCCAACCCTTTTGCAGGTTGCGCTCCATGATCTTCTGCAGGTTCGTGCGCTCCGCCTCCGAGAACGGGCGGCCCATGAGCTCGAACATGGAGGTGAGGACCTTCATGTAAGGCTCGAGCATCGCGGGCGCGCAAGGAAAGCTGATCTCACCGCTCGCGTCGTAGCGACGCGGCACCTTGTTGTGGAGCGCGGCGCGCAGCGCGCTGACGCTGGTCTCGCGCTGGCGCTTGGCCTTGGCGGGGGGTGCCATCACTCGTCCTCGGGGCCGATGGGCCCGTAGCTGGCGCGGTCGGGCTTGGTCTCGGGCGGCAGCTCGCCCTTGTGCACGTCGACCGCGTGCGTGACGGTGTCGACCGTCACCACGAGCATCCCGGAGGGCGTGATGATCTCGAGCCGGCAAGTCCGCAGCTTGCTGGCGTCGACGACGAGGGTTCGATGTCGCTCGGCCATGGCGCGCCCGCGGTGTCGATCGCGGGCGCGCCAGCGTCAAGACGTACGCAGCGGTCAGGCTACTTGCAGGTCGGATTTTGCTTCAGGCTCTGCGCGGCCTGCTTGCACGCCTGCTCGGCGCTCTTTTTCGTGGCCTTGTTGTCGGCCATCGTCTTGAACGACTCCGCGCTCTGGCGCGCGCCGTCGCGCATCGCCTTCTTCGAGGGCGCGTTCGGCATCTTGTCGGCGCAGCTGACCATCTGCTCGACGTAGTCGTCACAAGCCTTGAGGCCGACCTTCGGGATCTCGTCCTCGGCCTCCTCTTCGGCCGCAGCGGCGTCCGCCTCGTCGGCCGTGGGCTC
>CALKVR010000335.1 GCA_938004815.1 uncultured Polyangiaceae bacterium
CCTCCGTTCGTCGCGTCGATGCCGCCGTCGTGCCGCTCTTGCCGAGGACCGCGCCCGCGCGCGTCACGCCGGTGCCTCCCGCCCCCGTGTCTGGACGCGCCGAAGCCATCGCGGTGTCGCCCACGCCCGCCCCCGCCCGCCCTACGCCGGCGCGTCCGGTGTCCGGGCGCACGGCGGTCGCGGCGCCGCCGAAGAAGCAACCCCGGCGCGCCGCGCCGACCGAGGCCGAGGGAGCGACCGATCGAACGCGCACGCCGCTCATCGACGCCCTCTGTCGCGCCGGGGGCGCGCAGGAGGAGCCGTCGATCTCGGGGCGTGAAGAGGACGCCGTGCGCGCGCTCGACGTGCTCTCCAAGCATCGGGCGAACGCCCCGTGTCTGGTTGGGCCTGCGGGCGTCGGCAAGACGTCGGTCGCTCGGCTCGTTGCCGCGCGGCTGGCCGCTACCGGTGCGCGGCCGGTCGAGGTCTCGACGTCGCAGCTCCTCTCGGGCGCGGCCGCGCGCGGCGCGCTCGCCGAGCGCATCGCCGCGCTCTTCGAAGAGGCTCGCCGCGTCGAGGAGAAGGTCGTCTTCTTCTTCGACGACGTGCACGAGCTGCTCGCGTCGGGTGAAGAGGCGGTCTTCGAGCTCAAGGCCGAGCTCGCGCGCGGAGACGTCGCCATGCTCTTCGCGACGAGCACGGAGGCCTACCGACGGCACGTCGAGACCGACGCGCAGCTCGCGCGGCGGATGGTCCCGGTCGAAATCGAGGAGCCCGAGGAGTCCGAGGCCTTCTTCATGGTGCGCGCGGCCTCCGAGGTGCTCGCGCGTCACCACCGCGTCGGGTACGACGACGCGTCGATCGCGGCCGCGATCGGCTGGTCGGTGCGCTACCTCGCTGGGCGCGCCTTGCCCGACAAGGCGATCGGGGCGCTCGACCTCGCGGGGGCGCGTTTCCGCCGCGCCGGCGCGCGTGAAAAGGACGACGTGAGCCTGGAGGTGGTGGCCGACGTGATCGCCGAGCTGGCCGACGTGCCGGTCGAGCGGCTGCTCCAGAACGATCGGGAGCGCCTCGCCGGGCTCGAGGTCGAGCTCAAGAAGCGCGTCGTCGGGCACGCCGGGGAGCTCGCGCGCATCGCGTCTCAGCTCAAGAAGAGCGCCGCGGGCTTGCGCCACCAGCGCCCGTTGGGCTCGTTCCTGCTCCTCGGGCCCACCGGCGTGGGCAAGACCGAGACGGCCAAGGCGATCGCCGAGGTGCTGTTCGGATCGCCCGACGCGATGACGCGCCTCGATCTCTCCGAGTTCGCCGAGTCGCACGCGCTCGCCCGGCTCATCGGCGCGCCGCCCGGCTACGTGGGCCACGAGGCGGGCGGCCAGCTCACCGAGGCGGTGAAGCGGCGCCCCTACCAGGTCGTCTTGCTCGACGAGATCGAGAAGGCTCACCCCGAGGTCTTGCTCGCGTTCCTTCAGGTGCTCGACGAGGGGCGCCTCACCGATGGGCGCGGGCGCAAGATCGATTTCACCAACGTCGTCGTCGTGATGACGTCGAACCTCGGTGCGCGCGCGATCGCGGCCGAGCGGCGCGGCAGCTCGGTCGGCTTCGCGCGCACCGGCGTCGAGAGCGGCGCCCGCCTGGGCAACGTGGCGATGGACGCGGCCAAGAAGCACCTGCCCATCGAGCTCTACGGGCGCATCGACGAGGTGCTGTTCTTCTCGCCGCTCGGTCGCGACGAGGTCGCCCTCGTCGCCGAGCGCATGCTCGACGCGCTCGCCGCGACGATGGATGTGCGCGGCATCCGGCTCGACATCGAGGACGGCGTCGTAGACGTTCTCCTCGACTCGGGCGGCTTCGACCCCGAGCTCGGGGCCCGACCGCTGCGGCGAACCATCGCCAGGCTCGTCGAGGCGCCGCTGGCCGACCTCATCTTGAGCGGCGATCTCGTGAGCGGAACCGTCGCGCTCGTCGGCGTCGAAGGCGAAGCGATCGTCGTGGACGCGATCACGAAGGGCAGCGAGGCGCCGCCGGCGCGTGCGGTCGCGCACGCTTACACCGGCGCCTGAAGCTTGTACCCTCGCGGCATGAAGCCGACCGAAGCGACGAACTACAATTTTTCGCGCGCCGCCAAGCTGCTCGATCTCTCCTCGCGCACCGAGAGTCGGCTCATCACGCCCAAGCGCGAGCTGAAGGTCGAGTGCACGGTGCAGCTCGACGACGGCACGATCGGGACGTTCGTCGGGTTCCGGGTGCAGCACGATGACTCGCGCGGCCCGATGAAGGGCGGCATCCGGTTTCACCACGAGGTCGACCCCGACGAGGTGAACGCCCTCGCGTCGCTCATGACGTGGAAAACGGCGGTCGTGGATCTTCCGTATGGCGGCGCGAAGGGCGGCGTGACGTGCGATCCGACCAAGATGAGCGAGGGCGAGCAGCAACGCGTCACCCGCGCCTTCATCGAGGGGATCCACGTGATCATCGGACCGGACACCGACATCCCCGCACCCGACATGGGGACCAACGCCCGGACGATGGCGTGGATCGTCGACGAGTACGCCAAGCTCCACGGGTGGCAGCCGGGGGTCGTCACCGGCAAGCCCATCGAGCTCGGAGGTTCGTACGGCCGCGAGTCGGCGACCGGTCGCGGCTTGCTCTACGCGCTCGAGGCGTACCTCGAGGACGAGGGGAAAAAGGTCGGTGAGCTCACCTACGCGGTGCAGGGCTACGGCAACGTCGGGGCCTGGGCGGCGCGCCTCATCGCGGAGCAAGGCGGCAAGGTCGTCGCCGTGAGCGACGTCGGCGGCGCGATCCGTCGTCCCGACGGCCTCGATATCGACGCGCTCGACGCGCACGTGCGAGAGAAGAGGACGGTCGCAGGTTTCTCCGGCGCGGAGGTCATCCCGGGCGAGCAGGTGCTCTACGAGCCGTGCGACGTGCTCGTCCCGGCCGCGCTCGGGGGTGTGCTCCACAAAGGAAACGCCGGTCAGGTGCGCGCGAAGATCGTGCTCGAGGGGGCGAACCACCCCGTCGAGCCCGAGGCCGACGAGGTGTTCGAGAAGAAGGGTATCGTTGCGCTGCCCGATATTTTCGCGAACGCCGGCGGCGTGACCGTCTCGTACTTCGAGTGGGTGCAGAATCGCCAACACTTCCGCTGGGACGAGGACCGCGTGAACGCCGAGCTCCGGCGCGTCATGCGCAAGGCCTACGGCGATCTGCGCGCCACGCGGAAGCGCTTCGGGTGCTCGTTTCGCACGGCCGCGTTTGCGCTCGGCATCGAGCGCGTCGCCCGCGCGACCGAGCTCCGCGGCGTAGGCTGAGCGGACGGGCGGCGTCAGTCCGGCGGCGGGCCGGCCTCGATCGCGCGCCGGTACCGCTCCCGCCGCGGCTCCTCGCGCAGGATCTCGTAAGCCTCCTCGAGGACCTCGAGGATGAGGACCACGTCGTCGCGCAGGTCGGCGGTGCGCGCGGTGAGCAGACGTGCCGGCTCGAGCGACCGCCGCAGGTCGAGGTAGGCGCGTTTGATCTCGTACGACGTCGCGGCGCGCCCGACGCCGAGCAACGAGAAATAGTCGCCCTCGCGGACGAGCGCGGCCCGGGCCCGCACGCGTGCGCGAACCGCGTCTTCGTCGATCGGATCGGGCGCATCGCGTGAGGTGGCGGCGGGACGCCGCACCGGCGCGTGGAGGGAGAGGACCTCGAGCTCGACGAGCGCCCGGAGCACGCTGAGCAGCTCGGCGCCGGGGTCGGGGCAGATCTCGACGACGGTCTTGCCGGCGGCGCCCTCGACGGCGCCGCGCTCGTCATCCGACAGCGCGCACTCGGCGAGCAGGGCCGCGCGCGCCCCTGTGTCGAACCGCGCGTTCAGCCCGCCGAGCACCGCGAGCGATTGGCTCGGCACGAGCACGCGCCGCGCGGTCTCGACGAAGACCTCGGCGCCCGTCGAGCCGCCGAACACCCCGGGCTCGAGCTTCAGGCGCCCCGAGGGCTCGTCCTCGAGCTCGATCGTCCCCGGCCCGCTCGTCATCGCACGCCCGACCAACCACTCTGCGTGCGCGCGGAGCACCGGCCACAGATCGTCCTGCGCGAGGTGGCCTTGCGCGATGAGGGCGGCGCCGGCGTGGCGGCCCGACGGCGGCAGCTTGCCGGCGAGGCGCGCGCCGAGGCCGCGATCGAGATCGCCTCGGCTCACCAAGAAGCCGACGAGCGTCTCGTCGGCGATCTCGGAGGCGGCGGTGACGATGTCGCCCTCTTGCAGGACGATCTTTCGCACCCCGTCGTTCGCGGCGAGAGAGACGACGCAGGTGAACCGGCCTGCTATGGCGCGCGCGAGCGGCCGGAGGCCCTCGCCGTCACCGAAGACCACCGGCACCGAGCTCGACTCGCGCCGGCCCGGGACCGACTGGGCGGCCGGGCTCTTTCCCCGCGTCGTCGGGCTCACGGTCGAGGGGGCCAGCGCCGAGGGCGTCGGCGGGCCGAGATCCCGCGCCGTCGCGCTCGGCGGAAGCGGCATCGACGGCACGATGAGCAGGGGGGCGGCCTCTTCGGCCATCGGTGACACGCTGTGGCGATCGAACGTGCGGCCCTCGGCGATGTCGCGAGGTTCGCGGAACCGCACCGGGGGGGAGAGCGGCGGCACCGACAAGAGGCCCTCCGACGGTTGTCCGAGGTCGGGCCCGAACACGTCGGCGGGCCCCAGCGTCGGCATCACCACCGGCGCGGCGGGGAGCCCGGGCAAGACATCGCGCACGGATTCGGCGACCGACGAAATGCGCGAGGGCGCGGGTGTCCCGGCGAGCATCGAGCGCCCCGGCTCGAACGGCGCCCGGCGCGACGTCGAGGCTTGCGCGCTCGGCGTCATCAGGCCCGCTTCGGCGATCTCGAGCGCGGAGCTCGAGCTCGTCTGCCGCGGGATGGGCGTCATGGCGGCAGGGCTGAGGCGGATCGAGCCCGAGCCGGTGCCGCCTCCCGAGCTGGACCCGGATCGACCGCCCGTACCCTCGAGCCCGGTGCCGATGTTCTCCTCGAAGGCGTCGAGCGGCTCATCGAGCAGCGCGAGCGTCTCGGCGGGCAGCACCGAGTCGTCGCCGGCGGGGACGGGCGCGCTCGAGTGTCGCTCGAGCGAGCTTCGGACGCGCTCCTCGGCCTCGGTGATCAGGCGCGAGAGCTCGGGGCTCAGCGGGATCGGCTCGAGCATCAAGCCCGCCGCGACCCCGGCGTCGTCACCCGGATCGATGAACCCGCCGAGCTCGAGCGGATCGTCGGCGGGCGAGAGCTCGGAGACCGGCGGTACGCTGTCGGCGGCCGGCGGGACGCTCGGCCGAGGCGCGTACATCGGCGGCGGCGTGGTGCCGCGGCTCGCGTACCCGGGACCCGCCGGTGAGGCCACCGCCGCTACGCGCTCGACGAGCCGCATGACGTCGACCGGCCGCTCGAAGACGCTCTCGAGGAGGCTCACGTCGGGCAGCTCGGCCGCGCGCAGCGGGTCGCCCACGCAGAGCAGCTCGAAGCTCGCCTTGTTCGCGGCACGCGCAGACCGGACACGGTCGATCGCGCCGGGCTGATCGACGTCGACGACCACGACGCGCGGCGACTCGCTCGCGACCCGCGACTCGAGCATGGCGAGCGGCGCTTCGATGACGGCGAACCCGCGCGACCGAAGCGCGGCCGCCATGTCCTCGCCCTCGACCGAGTCGTCGACCAAGAGCACCACGTCACCCGCGAAGTCGTCGACCGCATCGGGCACGTCGCTCGCCCCGAGGTCGGCGGGCGACCGGGAGTCGTAGCGCGTCACGGGCGGAGGAGCGGAGGGGGGCACGGAGCGACCGAATCTACCAGACCGAGGGGGAAAGGTTGCCGCGGCGAGCTTCTGCGGGCAGAGAGAAGGAGCATGCCCGCGTTGCCGGCCTCCCCCGAGGAGCTCCTCCTCGTCGCCTTTCTCGTCGCCCTCGTCATCATCGGGACGAAGATCGGAGCCATCGGCGAGTTGATCGCGCGAGGGTTGCAGCGGCGCCGATGATCAGCCGCCGGGCCGCCGTCGCCGCAGGCTGCGCCGTGCTGCTCGCTTCGGGGGGCCTCTACTACGGGCTCTCTCGCCCGAACGACACCGCGCCGGTGGACGCACGATCAGCGCAGCGCGCCGCCATCGACGCGGTGCCGAAGGGCGCGACGCTCGTCGTGACGGTGGACCTGGCAGCCTTGCGAGCCGCGCCGCTCGCCGCGCCCTATTTGGCGGGGGACCGAACGATCGAGGGCCTCGGCCGCATCCGTGACGCGTGCGGCTTCGACCCGCTCGCGCTCGTAGGCGACCTCGTGATCGCCGTGCCCGAAGCCTACGACGCGGACTTCGGGATCGCCGCGACGGGCACGTTCGGTGACGGCCCCGTCGTGGACTGTGCGACGCGCGTCATCGCCGCGCGCGGAGGCAAGCCGGTCACGTCGTCGATCGGGTCGTTCCGGGCCGTTCGCGACCTCGACGCTCCGACAACGGGTGAGATCGCGGTCCGCCCCGGCGGGCCCTTGCTGTTTGGTGGCGGAGGGTACTTGCGCGCGATGGTCGATGCCCTCGACGGCACGCTGCCTGCGCTCGGCCCCGACGACACGCACCGGACGTTGCGCGCGAAGCTCGCGGAGCACGAGACGATCCAGGCGACGCTCGTGCTCTCCAAGAAGCAGCGTGACGTGATCGCAGAAGAGCTCGGCGCGGCGGGCGGCGCGGCCCCGCCGGCGATCGGCACCATTGCGGCCGCCGCGCTCGGTGTTTCGCTCGCCGGTGAGCGGGCCAAGGTCCGGCTCGTGGTGCGCTGCGACGACCCCGCGGGCGCGGCCCAGATCGTCGCCCTCATCGACGAGGCATCGAAAGACGCCGCGAAGAGCGCGCAGGCCGCCGTGCTCGGCGCCGAGTCGTTGCTTCGCAGGATGACGGTGGCGTCCGAGGGTGCCGAGGTCGTGGTGTCGGTCGACGCCGGCGTCGAAGAGATCGAGACGATCGTCGATCGTGCGATGGCGGTGCGGGCCCTGCTCGACGGGCAGCGCGCGCCCGCGCCGAGCCCGAGCGCGCCACCCGAGCCGAGCGCAGCGCCGTCGGCGAGCGCGTCGGCCGGCGCGCCGCAAAAGACGCCCAAGTAGCGCCCGCGCGCGGCGGCGGCGTGACGGTTCCGCCGGACAGCCCCTGCGAGTGAGCGGCAGCCGCCGAACCCTCAGCGTATCGGCTCGATCGCACCAAACCCGTGCGCGCGCACCCAGTTGACGTGCACGCCTCGGCACGAGGCGTCTTTTACACACCCCCGGCACCGAACCGGCTTCGTGTAGAAGCCGTCTTCGACGAAGCGCTGCGTGAACGCGGTCATGATCAGTCGACCGTCGGGGCCCAACACGGCGGCGTCGGCCGTCGGCGGCTCCGGCTTCGCTCGGCTCCCCGCGATGCACGCCGGAACGTTCTCGACCGAGACGGTCGCGGGCAGCGTGGCCAGCAGCCCGCGGAGGTCGTCGACGTCGCGATCGTGCGCCTCGGACGCGCGATCGTAGTTGGGCTGGCGGAGCACGATGCGCGCGTCGAGCGTGGGCAGCGCGCGTAGCAGAGCGGCGGTTTCGCGGTCCAGGTCGACGACGATCTCGAAATCGCCCGAGATCTGCGATAGCCGCTCGAGCTGCATCGGCGTCTTGGCGTGGCAACGCTCGAGCCGATGGCCCCACAGCGAGCCGTCGGCGACGACCTCGTCGATGCCCCGGTACTCGTCGAGGCGCAGCTCGAGCGCGATGTCCGGGGCGAGCTTTTCGGTGAGCGCGCGCGCTGCGGGAACATCGGCTGCGACCACGAGAGCGGTCTTCGCCCGTGGGAGCTTGCCGCCTGCGGGGACGCCGCCCTCGACGCGCAACCTCTCGATCGTGGGGGAGCGCAGCGCCGAGAGAGTATCGTCGAGGCCGTCACAGAGGCTCTGCAGGTAGCACACGTTGCAGCGGTCGGGCTCGCGGCACGAGAGCTTCTCGCCGTGCGATAGATACCGATCGAACTCTTCGCGCCGGCCCCGCACCTCGTCGTTGAGCTTGTAGGGGTCCTGAATGAGATCCTCGAACCCCTCGGTGTACGGCGGCGGAAAGCGGTTCAGCCACACGTGGATGTCGGGGCGGCGGGCAAAGGCGAAGGCGCGCTGGAGGTGGGGGAGGTTCTCTTCCAGATCGTAGAACAGGTG
>CALKVR010000336.1 GCA_938004815.1 uncultured Polyangiaceae bacterium
CGAGCCGATGCCGATGCCGATGCCGATGCCGATGCCGACGTACGAATCCGCTCCCGCTGCTCCGCTCTCCCACCTTTCTCGTCGGACCCACGACTGATCGCTTGATTGGTATGGCCACTCGGGCGACCCTGTGTTTGGAGGTTTCGATGCGAGGGATCGGCATCTTGCTGGTCGGATGCTCCGTCGCCGCGCTCGCGGCGTGTACGGGGACCATCGGCGACAACCCTGGACCGGGCTCGGACAACGACGACGCTGACGGCAGCTGCGTCGGGTGCACCGAAAGCGGCATCCAGATCGTCGCCTCGAGCCGTTTCCCACGGCTGAGCCACGCTCAGTGGGAGAACACGATCGTCGACCTGTTCGATCTCGCGGCGCCGACGGGGTTATCCGCGTCGTTCGCCTCCGATCCCCTCGGCGGCAAGTCGTTCGACAACAACGAGGCCTCGCTCTCCGTCTCGTCGACGCTCTGGGCCGACTACCAGACCGCGGCTGAAGAGGTCGCGATGATGGTGACCGGCGACCCGGCGCTCCTCGCGAAGGTGGTCCCCTCGGACCTGCCGAGCGATCCCGCAGCGCGCCGAGACGCTTGGATCGAGCAGTTCGGCAAGCGGGCGTTCCGCCGACCGCTGTCGTCCGACGAAATCACGCTCATCGGCGGCGTCTTCGACCAGGGCCCATCGTTCTACGCCACGCTCGACCCGTTCACGGCGGGCGTTCGCACCTCGCTCGAGTACTTCCTCCAGTCGCCCCACTTCGTCTACCGCGCGCAGCTGTCGGCCGACGTCAGCGACAACCAGCTCATCACCCTCACGAGCTGGGAAATCGCCTCGCGCTTGTCGTACGCCGTGTGGGACTCGATGCCCGATCAACAGCTCTTCGACGCGGCCGAGGCTGGCGCGCTCGATACGATCGAGGGCCTGGAGGCCGAGGTCGACCGCCTCCTCGCCAGCGACCGAGCCCGAGCGACGTTCCGGCGGTTCCACGACCAGCTCTGGACCGCAGATCAATACGACAACCTGACTTCGAAGAGCGAGACGCTCTACCCCGACTTCGATCCGGCCATCGGCGTCGACATGCGCGGCGAGCTGGAGCGCTTCGTCGAGCACACGGTGGTCGACAACGGCGGCGGCGTGCGCGAGCTGCTCACGTCGCGCACCACGTTCGTGACGCCCGAGATCGCGCAGATCTACGGGATCGATCCGGCGACCCTGGGCCCCGCCGACGCCGAGGGCTTCTCACGCGTCGAGCTCGACCCCGCCCAGCGCGGGGGCTTCCTCACCCTGTCCGGCTTCTTGGCCTGGAAGGGCACCGCCGCGCAGCCCGACACCATCCTGCGCGGCGTCTTCGTCAACCTCAAGGTCATCTGCCAAGAGCTCGGCGAGCCACCCGACGAGGCGATGGGCGCGCAGCTCGGCAGCGAGGCGACGAACCGCGAGCGCGTCAACGCGCTCACCGGCCCCGGGACCTGCGGCGCCGCCTGCCACGGCAACTACATCAACCCGCTGGGGTACGCGTTCGAGAACTTCGGCGCGCTCGGCGAGTACCGCACCACCGACAACGGGGTAACCGTCGACGCCTCGGCTTCGTACCCGTTCGAGGGCGGCGCACAGAGCTACGCCAACGCCGTCGAGCTCTCGGCGGTGCTGGCCGAGAGCCCGCAGGTGCACGGCTGCTTCTCGAAGTTCTGGGTCGAGTTCGGGCTGGGGCGCACCGTCAAAGACGACGATCAGGCGCTCATCGACCTGATCGCGGCCGAGTCGCAAGCGGGCGCGTCGGTCAAAGACATGCTCCGGACCCTCCTCACCAGCGAGGCCATCCGGTATCGCCTCGCCACCGCCCCGGAGGACCAGTGATGAAACGCTCTCTCTCTCCTCTGGCTGGTCGGCACGCGCCCTCTCGCCGACGGTTCCTTCGTGGCCTGGGCGGCGTGGCGATGGCCCTGCCCTTCCTCGAGTCGCTCGGCCCCAAGAAGCCGGCTCGCGCGGCCGAGGGCGACGCACCGCCGTTCGCGATCTTCGTCCGGCAGGGCAACGGCGTGGCCCAGGCGACGTTCGACGGTGAGCCCGAGCGGTTCTGGCCGAGCTTCGGCCCCGGCACGCCGCTCACCACCGCGAACCTCTCCGCCGAGACGGACCGCTCGCTCTCCGAGCTCGCGGATCACGCCTCCAAGCTCATCTTCGTCCGCGGGTGCAACTTCGGCTTCCCGGGCAACGGCTGCGGCCACTCGGGCGGCGGCAACCAGGTCCTCACGGCCGCGCGCGTCTCGGACAACCCGAGCGGCAACCTTTCGCTCTCCGAAGGCGAGTCGATCGACAACCGGATCGTCCGCGAGCTGGGTCAGACCGGCGACGAGCCCCTCACTCTCTACGCGGGCCGTAAGTACGGCTACCTCGACGAGGTGCTCTCGTACCGCGGCGCGCACGACCTGCGCGGCGCGGAGCAGAGCCCGTACAACGTCTACATGGACCTCTTCGGGCTCTCGACCGTCGACCCCGAAGAGCTCGAGGCCATCCGGCTGCGGCGCCAGAGCGTGAACGACCTGGTCCGCAGCGACATGCAGTCGCTCCTGGGGCGCACCGATCTCTCGAAGTTCGATCGCGACCGGCTGCAGCTGCATTTCGACTCGATCCGTGACCTCGAGAACGGCATCATCTGCGGGCTCAGTGACGGCGAGGTCGCGACGCTCGAGCAGATCCAGGCCAACGTCGGCAACGACGACTTCATCGAGGACGTCATCCGCCTCCACTTCGACGTCTTGGCGCTCGCGATGGCGTGCGGCGCGGTGCGGTCAGCCACGCTGCAGATCGGCAGCGGCAACGACGGCACGCAATACATGGTCGACGGGGTGAAGCAGAAGTCGTTCCACAAGATCTCGCACCGCATCGACTCGGACGGCGACATGGGCCCGCCCATCCCCGACGCCGACATCCTGCACAGCAAGATCGATCGCAAGCTGCTCGGCTTGTTCAAGCACCTGCTCGACAAGCTCGCCTCGTACCCGATGCCGAGCGGCAGCCTCTTGGACTGCGGCGTGGCCGTGTTCACCAACGATCTGTCGAACAAGTGGCACAGCTACGACAACGTGCCCTTCATCCTCGCGGGCTCTTGCCTCGGCGCGCTCCAAACCGGCGTCTACGTCGACGCGGGCGACATCGCCCACAACAAGATCCTCTCGACTATCGGGGCCGCCGTCGGCTGCAAGAACGGCAACGGCGACCCGCTCGACGACTTCGGCGATTCGAGCCTGCCCACGGGTCGGGTCGACGCGATCGTCACACCCGGCTTCTGATTTGGTAGAACCATCCCGTGCTCGGCACGGGATGGCGCATCTACCTCGAGACGCGAAAGAAGAACGACTTCGCGTTCAACTACTACCTGATGCGCCCGCTCGCGGGCGTGGTGGTGGCGGGGCTCGCGCGCACGCCGATCACGCCCAACCAGGTCACGATCCTCAACCTCGTGCTGTTCCTGGTCGCCTGCGGCATGCTCGTCGCGCTGCCGACGTGGGCCGGCGCGATCGCGGCCATGCTCGTGCTCGAGCTGTCGTACCTCCTCGATTGCGCCGACGGCATGCTCGCGCGGCACAAGAAGCTCGCGTCCAAGTCGGGTCACCTCTTCGATTTCTTCACCGACGAGCTCAAGGCCACCACGCTCGCCGCGAGCGTGGGCGTTCGTCTGGCCGTGACGGGCGGGCTCGGGCCCGTCCTCAGCCCCCCGTTTTACGGCCCATGGGAGCCGACCTGGTTTCTGACCGCAGCCGTGGCGGGCACGCTCGTGGTGGCGTCCGCCATCTCGCTCACCAACTTCCTCCGTCGCCCCGAGATATCGGGCCGCGAGCAGACGGTCGAGGCGTACTACGAGACGGTGGACACCACGCGGCCGCGGAGCGCGGTGCAGCGGGTGGCCGGCGGCGTGTTCGGGCTCTTGCGCCTCTTGAACCACTACCCCAGCCACATTTACCTGTTCGCGCTCGCCGGCCGCCTCGACGCGTTCTTCTTTTTGTATGTGGCGCTGAACGCGCTCTACCTCGCCCGCGGGTGGCTGGGCGTGCTCCTGCGCTTCGCGCGCGGCTGAGCGGCCGCGTGCCACAGCTCAGCGGGTCGGCAGGTGGACGTCGATCACGGTGCCCGTGTGGAGAGCGCCCGCCGCGTCGGCCCAGGTGAAACGCGCGCGCTCGACGCCGCAGTTGCCCTGGCCGTCGCAGACGGACCGGGATTGATAAGCGAGCTCGATCGAGACGAGGCGGCGGGCCGCGGTGGATGCCTGCACCAGCTCACCGGCGTCGGTCGCGCGGTCCGCGTTCGCGTCGGCCCAGATCCCGAGCTCGGCGAAGCGCGCGTCGGACGCGTCGATGGTGCCGCTCTCGTCGGTGTCCAGCTCGGCGAGCGCCTCGAAGCCGTTCTCGGCGCGCTCGCCGCTCGCGAGCGTGACGGCGCTGCCGAAGAGCTCGGTGCCGTGGGCGATTCGGCCGCGGCCAATCCGACGCCATCGAGACGCCGCGGCCGGTCAGGTCGAAGCCAGCAGCGGCTTCGGTGAACGTCGGCTCACGGCCATCGAACGAGAGAACGAGCGGGGTGTTGCCGCAGCCCCAGACACCATCGCGGCACTCGGTCACGTCGTGGAGACAGTGCGTCGGGCGTTCGGCCGGATCACACGTCTTCGGCGGCGGCGGCTCCGCGTCCTCCTCCTCTTCGGCGTCGTCGTCGGCGTCCTCGGCGAGGATCGCGCAGTCGTAGAACTCCCCGTCGCAGTCACCGACGTCTTCGTCGGATTCGTCGACGTCGACCTCGCACCCGGCGAGGACGAAGGTGGAAGACGCGAGGGCCAAGATGAGCAAGCTGAAGGGTCGCATGCCCTGGCTCACTTCAAGAACCAGGCCAGCCGTTGAGCCACGGCTTCACACCGTTTTCCCGTGAATAGGCCGCAACCGTGGCACTCCGATGCGCCAGCCTGAGCCAGCTCAGGGAAGGTGCGGCTTCAGCGCCTTGGCCCACTCGGTGTAGCCGTCCGCGGTGAGGTGGACACCGTCGAGGGTGAAGCGAGCCGCGAGGGCGCCCGCCTCATCGACGAGCGCCGGTCGAAGGTCCACGAACGTGGCGCCATGGCGCTCGCAGAGTGCGGCGACCCTGCGGTCGAGATCGTCGACGTGATCGCTCGGGACGCCGACGCCGCGCCCGACGTCGCGCATCGGGAGGACCGAGAGGACGAGCACCTTCGTGGAAGGGGAGGCCTGGCGGACGCGAACGACGAGCCGCTCGATCCCCTCTCCCACTTCGACCGGGGCGGCGCCGGCCTCCAGATCGTTGATGCCGATCATCAAGGCGACGACCTTCGGCTTGGCGCCGGTGACGGCGTCGAGCCTCGCCTCGACGCCGGCCACGGTGTCTCCGGAGATGCCGCGGTTGAAGACGTCGTCGCGCGCGAGGAGCTCGCGCCACTCGGCGCGCTCGGTGAGGCTGTCGCCCACGACGACGACCGCGCCATCGGGGAGGCTGAGCCGCGCGAGGTGCTCTCGCCTGGCCGTGATGTGGTGCGCCGTCCAGAAGTCGGGGGCGACCGACGCGTGCGACTGCGCACGGCGCACCACCCAGACCCCTAAAATCCCGAGGAGCAGCGCGCCGAGCACCCCGTTCATGATGTAGCTCGCGCGCATCAGGCGCATGAGGGCCTCCCGGCACGCGCGCAGCCGATGTAGCGTCGCGTCACCATGCGTATTCCGTCACTGGACGGACTCCGAGCTCTGTCCATCATCCTGGTGCTCTTCGGGCACCTCAACGGGACGCGTGGCTTCGGGACCCACCTCACGTTCATGGGAGACGTAGCGCACCTCGGCGTGCGCGTCTTCTTCGTGATCTCGGGGTTTCTCATCACGTCGCTCCTCATGAAAGAGGAGAAGGTCGCGCTCGGACAGTTCTACTGGCGCCGGTTCTACCGCATCTTTCCGCCGTTCTATTTCTACCTCGCCGTCGTCTGGGTCCTCTCGTTCGCGGGGGTCCTCGCCAGGGTTCCGCTCGTCGACGTGCTGGCCGCCGCGACGTACACGACCAACTACCAGATGGAGCGCTCGTGGCTGACCGGCCATACGTGGTCGCTCTCGGTCGAAGAGCAGTTCTACCTGCTCTGGCCCGGGCTCATCGCCCTGGTCGGGCACGCCCGCGCTTTCAAGACGGCGGCCGCGGTCGTCTTGCTCGTCCCGTTCATCCGGGTCGGCTGGAACCAGGTCTTCCCCGAGCTCCGCCCCCTCATCGGCGAGGCGTTCCCCACCGTGGCCGACTCGATAGCGACGGGGTGCCTCCTCGCCGGGTTCCGCAAGCAGCTGCACGACGACGCGCGCTACCAAGCCGCGCTCAAATCGAGCTGGCTGGTGCCAGCGCTGGTCGGCGCGCTCCTCCTCGTCAACACCCAGGGCGAGCACGCACGCCCGTTCTGGCTCGTCGGCGAGACGATCCTCAACGTGGGCCTCGCGTTCCTGATCGATCGCGCCGTCACCCGCCCCGACACGGCGTTCGGCCGCATCCTGAACTTCGGCCCGCTCGCGCGCCTCGGCGTCGCGAGCTACTCGGTCTACCTCTGGCAGCAGGTGTTTCTCGACCGATCGGGGGGCTCAATCATCAACGCGTTCCCGCTCAACATCGTCTTGGCGATCGTGGCCGGGTTCGCGTCGTACCACTTGGTGGAGCAACCGATCATGAAGTACCGCGACAAGCTGATCCCTGGGCGCGTTCGCGCCCAGGGAGTTCACAACAGGCAACAGGCGACCAACAACTGACAATGGGAGAGCGAGAGAAGCCTAGCTGCCGCGCTTCCAGCCCGAGGGCGACAGCGCGGCATCGTCGGTTGAAAGTCGCCTGTTGCCTGTTGTGTATTTGTTATCTGGCATGCCGCGACGATGCGGTGCCGCCCCTGACGACGAGCGCGGCAACGACGGAGGCCGCTGCCCCGCCTCCGCCGTCCGCTGCCGCCTCTCAATCCGCCGCGGCGGCCGCCCCGGAGGAGCCCGAGATCGTCAACGCGGGCGGTCCGCTCGTGGATCTCGACGGCAAGCACGTCGCCCCGCCCCCGCTCGGCGACGGCCCCAAGGTCGCCGCGACGGGGATGCTCGTTCCGGTGCACGCCCGTCCGGCCGGCGCCGCGAAGAAGATCGGCTGGCTCCGCGCAGGCGCGATCGTGGCGACCAAGGGCGAAGACGCGGGCAAGGACGGCTGCGCGGGCGGGTGGCGCGCGATCGAGCCCGCCGGGTTCGTCTGCGTCGGCGACAAGGTCACGACCGATCTCGACGATCCGCTCGTGCGCGCGACGGCGCGCCGGCCCGACGCGTCGCAGAAGCTGCCGTACATGTACGGGACGGTCACGCGCGGGGGCCCCGTCTACGCCAAGATCCCCACCGCCGCCGACCTCGAGAAATTCGAGCCGAACCTCGACGGCCACATCGACAAGTGGAAGAAGGACGAGACCAGCGGCGCGAGCTACGGCCTCGAGCTCTGGTACAAGTGGCGCGAGAAGCCCTCGTTCTCGGCGTGGGAGGCGTGGGAAGAGAAGCTCACCGAGGCCGACGCGGTCCCCTTCTATCTGAAGGACGGCGGGTCGGTGCCCGATCTGTCGGGCCTGGCCAAGGCCGGCGCAGTGAAGATCGATCAGATCGATCGCCGTCAGGGCGCCGCGTTCTTGGAGAGCTTTCTCTGGGAGGGTCGGCGCTACAACGCGCAGCGGGCGAAATAAGATCAGCCCACCCAACAAAAAGGCAACCGCTGCGCCGGTGCCCAACACGCCGGTTGCATCCGTGCTCAATTCCGCGGCCAGGAGCACAACCGCCAAGACGATGAGCGCAACGCCGGCCCAGTTTGTGGGCAGGTTGCCCAAGGCAAAAAAGGCGAAGATCAAGGAAATGATCCCTGCAATACCAGGGATAAAGGTGCCGGGATTGTAAAGTTCGGCGATCAGACCAATGGTGCCGATGCTCAACAAGATAAAAGCAATATCGGGGGTGCTGATCACATGGAGAAGCTGTTCGGCAAAGCTCATGGGCGCTTCATAGCGGGGGGCGTTAACGACATCGATTACCACATCGCCGGCCGCGGTCTGCACGGTGCGCCCCTGTAGCTGTTCCAGCAGATGGTCCAGATCGCGCGCGGTGATATCGGCAATATTGAGTTCCAGGGC
>CALKVR010000337.1 GCA_938004815.1 uncultured Polyangiaceae bacterium
TGCGGCCCTAAGTTCGTATCCGGATCCAACCGGCCCCCGCGCTGGCGCGCGCGGGTGCGGGGCCGGTTGGATCCGTCGCAAGCCGAAGTGTGGCCGCATGTACTCGTTGCTTTTGAGCGCACCGGGCCCTCCGTCCGTTGCCAGAATCCGGACTCCGGGCCCGGTGTCCGGTACACGGGCGGGGAGGGCTCAACGCGCTCGCGGGTCGGCCGCGAGCGCCAGCGCCCGGCGCGCCTGTTCGGTGTGCCGGCGCCCCCGCTTGACGGGGTCGGCCTCGGAGACCAGCCGGGTCAGCGCGCGAGCGGTGACCTCGGCGTCGGCGGCGGCGCGGTCGTCGCCGCGCGCTTTGGCCAGCGATGCCAGGCGCCGCGCCGCGCCGAGCGCGACCGGGAGCGCGCCTGCGCGGGGTGCGGTTCGAAGCACCTTCTCGAGCAGCGCCACGCTGTCGCGGTCGAGCCTGAGCGCCTCGAGCAACAGGACGGTCGACTCGGCGTAGCGCTTGGCGCGGTGCAAGAGGTCGGCGTGGGCGACGCGCGCCTCTCGGAACGAAGGGATCGCCTCGAGCGCCACGCGGAGGACCTGCCGCGCCTCGTCGATATCGCCGGTCGCTTCGCGCAGCTCGGCGAGGCCCAGGTACGCCGCGCCGTACGTGCCGTCCATCTCGATGGCCTGTCGGTAGCGCGATAGCGCGTCGTCGGTTCGGCCCGCCGCGCGGTGGGCGTTCGCCTGCTCGGTGAGATCGCGCGCGCGCTTCGTGGCCCAGCTCTCCTCGGCCGACGCCGTGCGCGTAAGCAGCGCGACGAACGCGATCGTCGCGAGCAGGCGCGCCCCCCTCACCAGAGGTGAGGGGGGCCGGGGGGGTGAAATGGCAGAGACACCGCTATCCAGCGCACCCACCACCCTCTTTTAGCACGCGGCTAGAACTGCCAGGTGAGCGAGCCGCCGGTCGGCGCGAGGCCGATGGTCGGGATGGGCGAGGGCTCGTAGACCGGCACCCAGTCGGCGCTGTTGTCGTAGACGGGCTTCTTCTTGAAGCCGACGCCGAAGATCGGGAAGCCGACCGCCATGTGGACGACGCTGAGCACACCCAGGCCGACGGCCAGCCCGGTGCCGTCGACGCCGCCGTCGGTCGCCGCGACCGCGACCGCGCCGCCCAAGAGGAGCACGCCGATGCCGGCGGTGATGCCGCCGCCGATGATCATCGGGACGCGGCGCTTCATCTTCGCGCCGGGGGCGATCGGGATCGTCACCGTCACGGTCTTGCCGACCTCTTCGATCTCGATCGTCTCCTCGAACGGCTCGCCGTCGTCGGTCGTCGTCGCGGCCACGACCACGTGCTCGCCCGTCTCGATGGGGAGGGGCTGGTTGTACTCCGAGGGCTTGAGCTTTTCGCCGTCGATCGTGACGTATTTGACCTTGTTGGTGCTGGGCACGATGACGCGCACGCGCGCGATCTTTTGCTCGAGCTTGGCCACGCGCTCGCGCGCGACCTTTTCACGCTCTTCTTGCAGCGCGGCCTTCGTCCGATCGGCGACCTCGACGAACTGCTTGTAGGCCGTCGCCAGCTTGCCGCGCTGTTCGTTGCAGTCGGCGAGGTTGAAGAGCGCGCCGATGCCGGGGCGAACCTTGTGGCTGGCCTCGAACTTGGCGCACGCCTCGTTGAGCCGCCCGTCTTTCATGAGGGCTCGGCCCTCTTCGAACAGCTTGTTCGCCCTGTCCTTGTCGCTGTCGCTCACGTCCTCTTCGTCGGGCGCCGCGCCGCCGTTCGCGGGCGGCGTCTCGGCCGCGGGCTGGGCGTAGGCGGTCGAGGCGAGGGTCAGGACCGCGGCGGCGG
>CALKVR010000338.1 GCA_938004815.1 uncultured Polyangiaceae bacterium
GTGCAGCGTAGGCTGCGCGTCGGACGACGCCTGCCCTGACGGGACCGCTTGCACACAGGCCGGGTACTGCTTCCCGACGACCGGCACCACCGAGGTTGCGCCGTGCGTCGACGACGACGACTGCGATGCGCTGGAGTGCGACGCGGGCGTCTGCGTGGCGCCCCGCCCGTGCGTCAACGACGGCGACTGCTTCACCGATGAGATCTGCGGCGGCGCCGGCATTTGCAAGGAAGCCTGCGTCGACGATGCAGCCTGCGACGACGCCGTCTGCCTGGGTGGTGCGTGCGTGCCTGCGGAACGTTGCGCCGACGACGCGGAGTGCGTCGACGGGCGGTGCCTGGACGGCCTGTGTGAGGCCCGATGCGCCGACGACGACACGTGCGGACCCGACGCGTTCTGTGGCCCGAGCGGCTCTTGCGAGCCCCGCTGCGTCGACGACGCGGACTGCTCGTCCGGGTTCGAGTGCGATCCGCGCGGGGTGTGCGTCGAGAGCCCCGAGCCCGTGCCGCCGCCGCCCGCGTGTCTCGACGCGGTGACGGCGAGCCACCAACCGATCGGCGGCGGTCCCGCGCGGCAGCTCCCGGTCACCTCGAAGGACGGCACCACCCGCGTCGCTGCGCCCCTGATCGGTCGCTACGCGCTGGCGCTCGACGGCGCGACCGACCTTCGCTTTGCTATCGTCCCCGAGAGCGAGGTCGATCTTCGGCCGCGCGCGGTCGCCCCGCGCGCAGCCGATCCGTCTCTGGGGGGCCAGACGAAAGAGCTCGACGCTTCCCCCTACGTAGCGTTCGCGTTGCTCGCGCTGCTCGTCCTCGAGGTCGCGGCGCGTGCGTTCTCTCAGGGGCCCCGGTCGTAGCTACGAAGTGCGCGGACGCGTCGTCCACTCATTCGAGGGCGAGGAGGACGCCGAGCGCGACGCACGCGGCGATCGCGACGAGCGAGACGACGACCCACAGCCATCGCCTCGGCTCGGGCTCGGCCAGCGGGGCGCTCGAGCGCGGATCGGAGATGCGCTGCGGCTCGGATGAAGCGGGCGCGGGGGGATCCGTTCGCGTCGGCGTCAGGCGCGCGCGCGCGATTCGCTCCGCCTCTTCGAGGACACCTCCGGCCGCCTTGATCTGCGATCGTCGCAGTGACAGCTCGGTGTCGATGCCTTGGACATCGTCCCGCGAGCTCTGAGGGGTGACCGAGATGACACGTCGTTCGCAAGCGGCCTCGAGGGCGGCGGCGAGATCGCGCGCGCTGCCGTACCGATCTTTCGGGTCTTTCGAGAGCGCTCGCATGATCACCGTCTCGAGCGCCACCGTGATCCCGCGCTCGGGGGCGCGGGCTCGCGGCGGCTCGATCGTCTCGACGAGCTGCGCCGTCATCGTCGCGAGCGGTGTCGACCCCTTGACGGGGACGTGCCCGGTCAGCATCTCGTACAGCATGACGCCACACGAGTAGATGTCGCAGCGGGCGCCGACCTCGTCGCCGCGGGCCTGCTCGGGCGCCATGTACTCGGGGGTGCCGAAGATCATGTCGCGCTCGGTCAGGCCAGTCACCATCTGCTCACCGTGCACGACCTTCGCGAGCCCGAAGTCGAGGATGCGGACGCGACGGCTGCCTCCACCGTCGTCTTCGATCATCACGTTCGCAGGCTTCAAGTCACGGTGGATGACGCCGACCTCGTGGGCGACCGTCAGCCCCTCGCAGATCTGCACGATGAGATCGACCGCCTGGGTCGGGTCGACGGGCCCCTTCGGTCGGGCGAACGCCGTCTCGATGAGCTCTTCGAGCGAGACGCCGGGGACGTACTCGAGGGCGATGGCGAGGAGCCCCTCGTGCTCGACGAAGTCGAGGAACTTCACGATGCGCTCACCTTTCAGGAGCTTCAGGATGGTGGCTTCGCGCTTGTAGCGGCCGAAGACCTGGCGCGAGTGGCAGAGCTCGGGGTGGATGATCTTGAGCGCCACGCGCGCGCCGTCGCGCTTGCTGTGCGCTTCGTAGACGACGCCCGAGGCCCCGCGACCGAGGAGGCGCTCGACCGTGTAGCCGCCCGCGATCACCTCGCCGAGCTTGGCCGGATCGTCCTGCTCCGGCTTCAACGCTGCCCTCAAGGTTGTTCCTCTTCCGGGGCCCTGGTGCTCGAGCCCGGTGCGGGCGCGCGCGGCGAGCGGCCCGTGCCGGGCGTTCGCGCCGATGGCGCCGGCTCGGGGTCCTCTCCCATTGCCCCGTGTCGCACGCCCGCGGAGGTTCCGGCGCAGGCTCGGAGGATCTTGGGGCTGAGCTCGATCGGATCGAGGGGCGTGTCGGGGTCGGCGCGGCGCCAGTCGTCGCACGCGCCGCGTGCGAGCTCGTGCTCGTCGAGCGCGACGTAGGCCTCCAGGAGCAGGCGGTTCACGCGCGCAGACTGCGGATCGGAGAGGGGGCCGGCGCCCAGCAGCTGGTTGGCGCGGACGGTGGCGGCGATCCAGCGGCCCTCTTGGACCTCGCGGGCGAGGAGCGGGAGCTCGGCGTCGGCCTTGATCTGCGCGTCGCGCACGTCGCCGGCCGTCTCGCGCGCGAGCATGACCAGGCCTGCCTTGGCCGCGTCGACGCCCTCGTCCGTCAGCGCCAGATCGGTGATGGGCAGGAGCAGAACGTCGCCGCTCTTCAGCGGGCGGTCACCGAGCGAGTTGAACCGAGCGACCATGTACGCGTCGTCGCGGTGGCCGAGGTAGCTGTAGGCGAGGCTCGGCGTCGAGTCGCCGGGCCCGGCGACGACGCGAAGCACGTAGGGCACCACGATCTCGCGGCCCGTCTCGACCGGCAGCCAAGGCATCGTCTCGTTGGCGAGGGCGAGCGCTTCGGCTCGTTTCGGCTCGCCCAGGTAGTGCTCGGCCAGGCTCTCCCACGTCTCGCCCTGCACCACCCGGTGATAGGTGACGGTCGGGATCTCGAGGCGCATCCCCGGGATGAGCGCGACCGATTCGCGCACGCCGTTGGCGGTCACGAGCACCCTCTCGCGATCCACGCGGCCGTAGAACCGGAGCGACAGCATCGCCAGCGTCTCGTTGCGCTTGGCGACGTACGAAAACGCGTGCGAGGGGGCCGGCTCGAGCAGGATCGAGAGCGAGACGGCGCAGAGCAGCGCGAGGCCTTGGGCCTTGCCGAGCACGGACGCAGCCTATCAAACCGTCGGGCGGGGGTCTGCCCACCGAAGCGCGGCGGCGGCCAAGACACAGAGCCCCGGCGTGACCACGACCTGGTACCGGTCCTCACCGAAGAAGACCGCGTGCACCACGAGGAGGGTGAAGAGGCCGTAGGCGAGATAGCGGACGATGCCCCTGTCGCGCCGTTCGAACGGGGGCAGCACCGCCAAGACCGGGAGGAGCACGGCGAGGGGCCAGGCGCGCATCGGCTCGCGGATCAAGCCGTCCGTGAACAGGACGAGCGCGAGGCCCAGGCCCACCGCGAGCGCGGCGTGCCGCGGCCGCCCGCCCGGGAGGAGAACCGCCCCGAGCGCCGCGGCGAGGAGCAGGATGTACTGCGTCACGCCGAGGATCGCGCGCCACTCGGCGCGGCGCTCTTCGGGCCACGCCCCCGGCGCCGACTGGGAGAGGTAGCCGACGGGAAACGACTGGTGATCGAACGTGAACGAGAGCTTCGTCGGCACGAGCGCGAGCCAGCGACCGGGGTCGGCGCGAATCCACTCCTTCCCCTGGTCCATCCAGCAGCGATCCTGTTGGACCTGCCCGGTGACGATCTTGCAGCCATCCTCGGCGCGGAGCGGCTCGAACCGGCCGGTCGCGCGGGGTGAGCTGCCTATCGCCAGGTTCCACCCCGCGTTGGTGGAGACGAACGCGCAGCCGTCCATTCGCGCGCAGTTGCGGAGCGTCCACGGCCCGACCGTGGCGAGGCAGACCACCGTCGCGAGGGCGCCTGCGATCAAGCGCGGGCGCAGCCCGCCCCCCGGCACGAGGAGCGCGATGGCGGGCGCGCACAGCACCGTCTGGGGTCTCACGAGCGTGGTGAGGCCGAGCACGACGCCCGCCGCGATCGCGGCGAGGCGAGGGCGCGTCGAGAGCGACAGGTACACGAGCGGGGCCGCGACCAGCCCGAACGCCGCGAGCGGCTCCGTCATCAAGACCGCCGCATAGAGCACGAGGCCCGGGTGCAGCGCGCAGAAGAGACCCGCGAGGATCGCGCGCACCGGGCCGAGAAACTGGAGAGAGAGCCGGTGCACCACCGCCGCGGTGGCGGCCCCGACGAGCGCGCCGGCCGCCGTCCCTACCGTCGGTGACGCCCCGAAGATGGCGTAGAACAGCGCGAGGAACGCGCTGTACCCGACCGGGTAGTGACACCAGGGGTGCCACGCGAGACCGTTCGCGGTGGCGACGTCATCCGAGTAGCCGTGCCCGGTCGCGATGCGCTCGGCGCCGAAGTGATAGTAGTGCCCGTCCCAGACCGGCTCGCCGGACCACCGCACCGCGACCCAGAGTCGCGGGGCGAGCGCGATGATGAAGATGGCGGCGGTCACGAGACCGGCGTGGCGCTCGAGGGTCGCGCGGACGACGTCGAGCGGCCCGTTCGCTCGCGCGGGCTCGGTCACGGCTCGGAGCCGCCCTGACGTGCTGCGACCTCGCGCAGCCGGCGCACGAGCGTGCGCGACACCTGGGTCGGATCGAGCTTGAGGAACTTGGCGATCTCTTGGACGAAGCCCTGCACGTAGACCATCGCCGGCAAGTCGGCCGGGTTCTCGGCCTCGATCGCGCGGATGTGAGCGCCCGAGATCTTCGTGCGCTGCGCGATGTCGGTGACGTCGACGCCCTGCGACTCGCGGACCTTACGTATCAGCTTGCCCGTGAACTGCGTCTCGGCGTGGACCTCGCGAGCGACCTCGGCCTGGAGCATCGCGAGCTCGGCGGCCCGGGCGCCATCGACCTGACGCACCTTCTGCTCGACCTCTCTGGCCTCGGCGGGGAACGTCGACAGCTCGTACGAGCGGCGCTTGTTCGGATCGAGGAGGGTGTCGTAGGCCTCTTCGATCCGAGCTTGCTCCGCGCGGAGCTCGCGCTCCGAGACGACGCTCGCGGCGGGAAAGCTCCCGTCTCGAAACACGTCGCGCTGGCGCTTGTAGGCGCGGCGGATCTCGTCGTCGGATGCGGTGCGCGCGAGCCCGAGCACGTCGTAGAGCGTCGCAGGCACCGGCCGTCGCCACTCGGTGCTGGGCAGATCGCTCGTGCGCGAGCCGTCGCCCCGGCGGCCCTCGAGCGCCATGACGAGCGCGAGGATGCGCCGGGCGATGCGCTCGATGTTGCGCGCGCTCTTGGACGTCGGGCTCTCGATCAAGAGCGGTGTCTGCTTGCGAACCGACAGCCAAACGGCGTCGTCATGCTCGATGTGGCCCAGGTACTCGAGCGCGATGCCCAAGAAGCGCTCGCTGATGGCGCCCATGGCGGGGCCGAGCTCGAGATCGGAGCGGAGCCGGGTCTGGCCCACCACGAGCCGCGGCGAGAGGCGCGTGAGCTCTTGCGCCGCGATCCGGCCCAGGCCGTGGTCGTACTTGTGGATCGCCTCCAGGATATCGATCGGGCTCGCGAGCGGGGGGAGAGACGAGAGCGCGCGCTCGGCGAGCTTGAGCTTGTGCTTCTCTTTCAAGAGGCGCCGCCGCAGCCCCCGGGCGAAGAGCGCCCGCAGAAACCCGTACGACGTCTCGACCGCGAGCGGGTCGGGCGCGGTGACGCAGACCGAGACGTCGGAGGTCGCGAAGAGATCGAGGCCCGACGGCGTCACCCCGCCGCCGAGGTGCACGAGGACGTAGTCGGCCTCGACCTCGGCGATGCGCGATTGCCACTGCGTGCGCCGCGTCGGCCGCACCGGCGCGAGCGCGAGCAGATCGAACGTCGTGGGCATGACCGACAGGCCCGGCACGCGCGTGGGCGTCGGCTTGGGCATCACGGGCTCGTCGGCGTGGAACGGGACGAGCGGAGCCCCGGGCAGCCCGAGCATGGCGTGGAGGTTCGAGCCGACCGGGTCGGCGTCACAGATGACCACGCTCCGCCCCAGCTGCGCGAAGTACACCGCCAGGTTCACGGTCAGCGTGCTCTTGCCCACGCCGCCGCGACCGCCGCCTACGGCGATCGTCCGCTTGCCGCGAGGCAGTGCGGCGGGCGGAGGCAGCGTCGGCAGGACGGGCTCGTCGGACATCGGCGGCGCACTATAGTACGGGGCTCACCCGGTCCGGGAGCGCGCGCGGCACTCGACGGCGGCCTCCGGGTCGGGCATAGCGCCCTCATGGCCGAGATTCGACCGTTCACCGCGCTCAGGCCCCCTGCCGAGCTCGCCCCCCGCGTGGCGAGCCCGCCCTACGACGTGGTGAGCACCAAGGAGGCGCGCGCCCTCGCCGAGGGCAACAGCGTGAGCTTTCTCCACGTCACGCGGCCGGAGATCGGGCTGCCCGACGGGACGGACGAGCACGCCGACGAGGTCTACGCGGCCGCGCGCAAGAACCTCGAGACGATGGTCGAGGAGCAGTGGCTGCTGCGTGACGCGGAGCCGGTGCTGTACCTCTACGCCCAGCGCATGGGCGAGCACGTGCAGGTGGGCGTCGTGGGCTGCGCATCCGTGGCCGAGTACGACAGCGACCGAATCAAGAAGCACGAGAAGACACGCGCCGACAAAGAGGACGACCGGACGCGCCACATCTCCGAGATCGCGGCCCACGACGAGCCGGTCTTCCTGACCTACCGCGCCGTACCCGCGATCGACGCGCTCGTCGCCTCCGCCCAGATCCAGAAGCCCGTCTACGATTTCGTCGCGCCCGACGGTGTCGGTCACACCTTCTGGGCGCTCGGCCGCGACACGAGCCGCGAGATCGCGCGCGCCTTCACCGCCGTTCCGTGCCTGTACGTCGCCGACGGCCATCACCGCAGCGCGGCCGCGTCGCGCGTCCACCGCGAGCGCCGCGGCGATGGCGGCGAGCACGACGTCTTCCTCGCGGTGGTGTTTCCCCACGATCAGATGCAGATCCTCGCGTACAACCGCGTCGTACGCGATCTCGAGGGCCGCAGCGCAGAGGCGCTGCTCGCGGCGCTCGGCGGCGTGCTCGAGCTCGAGAAGACCAGCGCGCCCGCGCCCGACGCGCCGAAGTCGTTCGGCATCTATTGCGGTGGCCAGTGGTACCGCGCGCGCGTTCGCGCCGGCTCTTTCGACGCGGCCGATCCGGTGGCGTCGCTCGATTGCTCGATCTGTCAGGATCAGATCCTCGGGCCGATCTTCGGGGTGACGGACCCGCGTCGCGACGCTCACGTCGATTTCGTGGGCGGCATCCGCGGGCACCGAGAGCTCGAGCGGCGGGTCGACACCGGAGAGATGAGCGTCGGCATCCACCTCTACCCCACGAGCGTCGGCGAGCTGATCGCGGTGAGCGACGCGGGGCGCCTGATGCCGCCCAAGAGCACCTGGTTCGAGCCCAAGCTGCGCAGCGGGCTCTTCGTCCACCCATTCTGAGGAGTGAGCGTTCGATGTCCGACCTCAAGCGCGTGTCACCGGCCGAAGCCAAACAGCTGATGGAAGAAGCGGGCTACACCTACCTCGACGTCCGCACGCCTGCCGAGTTCGCCGCGGGCCGGCCCGCTGGCGCGGTGCTCGTTCCCTGGGCGAACGCCGGCCCGACGGGCATGGTCCCGAACGAGGGGTTCCTCGACGAGATCGCGAAGACGTTCCCCAAAGACGCGAAGCTCGTCATCGGGTGCAAGACGGGGGGCCGGTCGCAGAAAGCGGCTCTGGCGTTGATCGCCGCTGGCTACGAGAACGTGGTCGACCAGCGCGCCGGCTTCGAAGGTGCCCGCAACGCGTTCGGCCAGGTCTCCGAGAAGGGCTGGGCCGCCGAGGGCTACCCCGTCGACAAGGGGTAGGCCGCTACGGCTTCGGGATCTTGACGGTGCTGATCATGAGCGCACCGCTCGCGACGTAGGCGAGGGCGAGCGGGTGCAAGACGAACGGCCCGAGCGCTACCGCACCCAACCAGAGCCTCTCGCCGACGAGGCCGAGCGCGAAGAGCACGCCGAGCATGGCGACGAGGACCATGCTCGTCGGGATCGGCGTACCCTCGAAGTACTTCACCTTGCCGGAGGGCCCCGAGAGCGCGGCCGCGGTCACGTTGAACCGCGCCAGGCGCGCGATGCCGCAAGCGACGAAGAAGCAGAGCGCGAGGGCGTCCCAGCCGCCGCGCAGCCCGAGCGCGAACCCGAGCGCGGCGGGCGCGACGCCGAACGAGACGATGTCGGCCAGCGAGTCGAGATCGCCGCCGAGCGGCGACGACTTGCGCCGCCAGCGAGCGACGCTCCCGTCCAAGATATCGCAGATGAGCGCGATCGGGAGCAGGACGAACGCGGCCATGAGCGCGGCGCGCTCGCCGGTCGCCACGTAGCTCATCGACGCGAGGATCGCCCCCATCCCTGCGAAGGCGTTGCCGAGCGTGATCACGTCGGCGAGAACGAGCGTACGCACCAGCGAGAACCGGCGTTTGGGCGCTGCCGCCCGATCCGGGGCCGATTGGCTCGCTTCGACGTGCTGGCTCGTCATGTCGGTGCCTTCGCTGCAAGAAGGGGACAGAGCCGGGACCGGCGAGGGGCG
>CALKVR010000339.1 GCA_938004815.1 uncultured Polyangiaceae bacterium
AAATACACCCAGCCGAAGAATCGCTCGGCCTTGTGCTCGCGTATCCGTTCGGCCGCCTTCTCGGCGATGCGCATGTCGAGCGTCAGCCCCTCGGCCTCGGTCGCCTCCGGGAAGAGGTCGTTCTGTGCGAAGCCCTGATCGAACCCGAGGAGGTTGACGCTGAAGCCGTAGTGAAAATCGTGCGAGACGCGGAACGTCGAGTAGCCGGCTTGCGAGAGGAGCTCGGCCGCGGTGGTCTCGTCTTCACCGATCTCGCCGCACCACGAGCGGGACCAGGCGTCGAGGCGCACGGCGGCGGGGAACGTCATGGCCATGAAGGCTGCGTTCGAGGGGAGGGTCGCGCTCGACGGCGAGTGCGCGCGCGTGAACGAGAACGCGCCCGACCGGGCGAGCGCGAGGAGGTTCGGCGTCGTACCGAGCGACTCGTTCGCGAGCGAGGTCTTGTCGAAGCGCACCGCCTCGCTCGTCACGAGCAGGATGTTGTAGTCGTCGAGCCGAAACGCCTCGGGCAGCTCGGGCAGGCCCGACTGGCGCCGAAAGCGGTCGACGCCCTCGGGGTCGATCTGCCGCGGGATCGGCGGCCCCTCGGAGCCCTCGGTGAACGGCGCGTACACCACCTGCAAGCGCCCGATCAGGGTGTGGAGGAGAGCCTCGGGTCGCGTGGCCTTGGCCTGCGCCCGGGCGAGCGGCGTCGCGAGGACGAGGCCCAGGGCGACCAAGGTCGCGACTTGAACGCCGCGCTTCGTCGCGCTCTCGCGGATCGAGAGCGCGTACGTGAGCCCGAGCCCCAGCACCGGCAGCGTGAGCTGAAAGAGGCTCAGGTGAAACGTGAAATAGGAGTCCGGCAGGATGGTGTGGTTCAGGGCCGTGAGCACCGCGGCCGCGAGGAGCGCGACGACGGCGCCTGCCTTGCGGGCGCGCCCGCTGGTTATCGCGGCGCCGAGGGCCCCCAGGAACGCGGCTGCCACCACGTAGGGCACGACCAGGACGGGCGTCTCTTTGAAGACCTCGTAACGAAGCAACGTCATGTAGGCGTACGCGGACACCGCCACCGCCAACGCGCCGTGCACGACGGCGCGGACGGCGCGCCGCTCGCGGGCCCACAGCCGCAGCGCGGCCTCGGCCAAGATCACCGCCGCCAGATAGGCGATCGACCACCGCAAGCTCTTGAAGCCGAAGCCGACGACGTTCGCGAACAGGCCGACGAGGAGCGACGGACGCGCGGCGACGAGCTCGAGAGGCCACAGGGTCTCGATGCACGCCATCGCGAAGACCGAAAAGACGGTGGCCGAGATGGCGCTCCTGACCGGCGCGGGCGACATGTCATCGCCGTTTTGTCATGGACGCGCCGCAGCGTCGTCACAATTCACCTGGGGCCGCGGGGCGCTAGCTAATACCGGTACTGCCAGAGCACGTCGATCCCGAGGTTGAACTGCTGCGACGACTGGCCCGCGTTCGTGTCGTCTTCGTAGGAGCAGTACCCGGTCGAGCCTCGGAGCGACCAGTTGCGAGCGAAGCTCCAGTCGGCGAAGAGGTCGGCGCAACCGCCGCGGCGTTGCCCGACCGTCCCTCCGGGCTCTTCGGTGCCGCCGAGCTGCTCGTATTGCCCGCCGATACGCCAGTCTTCGCTGACCGAGACCTGGGCGCCGTAGTAGTTGCCCTGGTCGTTCGCGCCGACGTTGACGGCGACGTCTTGGATGACGCCGCCGAAGACGGCCGCGACGAGATCACCGGCGATCGAGGTGGCGACGGTGCTGCCGACCGCGCCGACCAGGCCTGTCTGGGTACCGCTGCTGCCGCTCTCGTCGGTCTCGCCGAAGGCGAGGATGGCCAGGATCTCCGCTTGCGATCGCGGAGGGTCGGAGCGGAACTTGATCTTCTCGTCGGTGATTGGCGAAAGCACGCCGATGTAGTCGACGAAGATGCGGCTCCCGTCGGGTGCGTCCCAGTGGGCGGTGAGGTTGACGTAGGGGTTGCTCGCGTCCTCGTCGCGCAGGCGCACCAGCGCTTGATCGATCTCGAAGCGGCGGGCGCGCAGCTGGACGTGTCCGCGTGTGAGCGAAACGTCGCCAGCGGCGTGCAGCCGATCGCTGAGGACCAGGCGGATCGGCGAGCCCACCGCGGTCGAGAGGTGGGTGTCGAGCATCGCCGACTGCACGGCGGCGTCGGTCACGTCGACGTTGACCACCCAGCGGATTGCCTTCTCGGAGCGGGTCTGTCGCGGCGCCTCGATGGGCTGGAGGATCTGGACACCGGGCGCGGGGTCGAGCGATTGAACATTTCGGCTCGAGGAAGCCGGCAGCTGGATGAACGCCCGCGCGATTTTCACGCCGACGTCGATCTGCGTGCCGCCCGCCTCGGCGGCGGCCGTGTTCGGGGCGAGGGTGAACGCGACCTCGCCGTGGGCCTTGCCGATCGGCACGCCCTCGACGGTGATGGGCAGCTCTTCGCCCTGTTTGATCGACAGCTTGCCGGTGCCCTCGACGAGCTCGAGCCCCTTGAAGTAGGCCGAAGCCTCGCCCTCGACGCGGCCGGAGGTGCCCTGCGCCTCGAAGCGCTCGAGCTTGAGCTCTTGCCCCGGACGGCCGGCGGTCGCGGCAGCGAGCCGGATCGCACCGCGACCCTGACGGAGCTCTTGGCCGATCTGCGGGATGAACACGACGACGTTGCTGAGGTCGAGCTTCGCGTCCGCGAAGCGACCCTGCATGGCTTCGCCGAGCGTGCCCCACTCGACCGCCACGCTGCCGTCCACGCGGCCGTCGAGGCGCGTCATGATGTCGGCGACGAACGGGTGCAGAGTGGTGAGCCTGAAGCGCTTGGCCGAGAGCGCGAAGCCGCCCGCGCTGCCCAAGTCGATCGATGGGATGACGAGATCCTCCCAGTCGGCGCCGGCGTAGGCGAGGATCTGGATGTTGCCGCCGTCGCTTTGGTCGAGATCGAGCGTCAGCGACGCGTCGCCGAAGCTTCGAGCCGCGCCGACGGCGTCGATCGCTCCTGCGTCGACCTCTGCGATCTCCGTCTTGGCGCGCGGCTTGATGCCGGCTTCGATGCGGCCCGAGAGCGCGACGTCGCCGATCGCGACGTCGCGAAGCGAGAGGGCGCCCTCGACGCTCGGTTGGTCGTGCAGACCCTTGACCGACAGCCGACCCGAGACGGCGCCCGTCACGCTGCGGTCGGAGAGCACGGGGAGGGAGGCGAGGGGAAAGTCGAAGAGCTGGGCGAACGCGTCGGCTCTCCACGGTGGCGTGGTGCCGTCGCCAGTGACGAAGAGGCGCGGATCGATCTCGACCGTCGTCGACGCCGAGCCCACCAGCCGCCGCTCGAGCGTGACGTCGAGGTCGGCCGTGACGACGTTCTTCTCGGGGTCGAACGTCGAATCGAGCGCGAGATCGAGCGGGGGAAGGAGCGGCGCCGCGAGCGCCGTATCGGCGCGGCTCGCCAGCCCGAACGCCTTGGCCACGACGTGCATCTCGGGGTCGGTGAGCGTGCCCCAGAGCTCGACGTCGAGCCGGATCTCTCCGTCGAGCGCCGGGATGCGCTCACCGAGAGGCTCGGGCAAGGCCGCGAGATCCGAGATCGGGCGGCGAGGCAGGGTGACGTCGATCTGGAACGGCATCTCGCGGATGGTGCGTTCTCGCGTCGCGGGGTCGAGCAGCGCCGCGAGCTCCACGATGGCCACCGCCACCGTCTCGGCGCGGAACGAGCTCCCGCGCACGACCGTCTCGAGCTTCGCCGTGCCCGTCTTGCCGTCGAACCCGCCCTCGGCGGCGACGTCGAGCCGCCGCGACTCGAACGCGCCGTCTCTGCCCACGACCACGAGGCCCCGCGTCGCGAGCGCGAAGTCCTCCAGCGATGGCTGGCGGTCGCCTTCGCTCTGGGCGAGCCGCGCCCGGGCCGTGACGACCCCCGCGACCTCGTCGAAGGGGTTGGAGCGAGCGGGGAGGCGCTCGGCGAGGCACCCGAGGTTCCAGTCCTCGGCGACCACGTCGGCCGAGCCGACCGCTCGGGCCCACGACGCGAGATCGAGCAGCGGCCCGGTCAGCTTCGCGCGCGCCTCCGCGAACCTGAGCTCGGCCACGACCCCGTCGCAGAGCTTGGCGACGCCCAAGAGCCCCTTCTGGCCTGCGTCGAGGCGCGCGTCCTCGCTCGCGACATCGACGAGTCGGACGAACCCGGTGGTGGTGAGCTCGGGCCCGGCGAGCTTGGCCGACACCCGCGTAGAGATGCCGTCGAGACCGAGGAGCTTGCCGCCCTCGATCTCGACCTCGATGTGCCCGTTTCTCCCCGTGGCCGTCCGCGCGACGTCGACATCGAAGCTCGCGACGCCCTCGACCGCGTACGGCAGGCCGACGAGGCGCGCGACCCGCTCGAGATCCACGTCGCGCCCTGCGAGCTTTCCCACGAGCTCGCCCCGCTCCACCGCGATGGAGGCGCGCACGTCGCCGAGCTCGGTGCCGGTCACGGTGAGGCCCGAGACGACCGGGCCCCCCGGCCCGATCGATATCCGATCTGCTTTGCCCTTCGCCTCGACGCCCGCCCGCTTCACCGACGCGGAGAGCCCGGTGACGGTTCGATCGACGACGGAGACGTTCGCCGTCGCTTCGATCGCGCCGCGGTCGTCGTCGGTGATCGAGAGCGAGACTTTGGGGGCGAGGAGCGGCCCCTTCGCGACGACGACGACCTTGTCGAGCTCTTCGTCGTACATCGTCAGGCTGTTGACGCCCACCGAGCCGTCGAGCTCGAGCGCGTCGAGCGGGCCTTTCACCGAGGCCTCCATCGACGTGTGGACGGCCGAGAGCCGCGGATCGACGCGGGTCGTCGCGCCGCGCAGATCGGCGCGTGCGTTCGCTTCGATCTGCCCGTTGCTCCAGCGCCCGTCGACCCGGAGCTTGCCCGCGCCGGAGAGGAACGGTGCGACGCGCGGGCTCTCGGCCACGTCGGCCGACTCGCCCATCACGCTGTACAGGACCTCGTCGCCGCGGACCGTGAAGCGGGCGTCCAGCGGGATCCCGGCCTCGTAGACGGTCGCCGACCCGATCCACTCGCCGTGGTGGAGCCAGAGCGTGGCGTCGATCGCGGGCAAGATGTGACCCCCGATCTCGGCCGCGTGCGTTCCGAGCTCGAGGGCCAGCCGAGGCTCGCTCTCGCCGGGCGCGAGCATGAGATCGATGCGGGCCCGCCGCTCGTCGTCCGGACCGGCCGGGGGGCCCGACCGCCGAGCCGCGCCTCGGGGATCGTGGTCGAGAAGAGACGCGGGTCGACCTCCTCGGCGACGACGTCGGCCCGAAGCTCGAGCCCGCCCTGGAAGTCGAGAGAGCCCTGCACGGCGACCGTGCCCATACCTGCGCCCTGGGGGATGTCGATCGAGCCGTCGAACGTGAGCATCGGCAGCGGACCCGAGGCGCTCAGGCGGGCGCTGACGGGGCCGGTCAGGGGTACCGCCGGCAGGACGCCGGCCACCGCTTGGGGCGATGCTTGAGGCACGACCGCGCGCGCGTCGAGGTCGAGGCCCACCATGGTCGCGGTGACGGACGCCGGGATGGTC
>CALKVR010000340.1 GCA_938004815.1 uncultured Polyangiaceae bacterium
CGGTAACGATGGTCGCCTGCGGTGAGCCGCCGCCCGCGCCCCCGGCCCCCTGGCCGCCCGCTCCAGTGCCGCTGGACGCGGTGACGACCCCGTCATCGGAGGGCGCCTCGGGGACGCAGTCTTCGTCGGGTTTGCAGGAGGCGTCGCCGTCGCAGCCGGCGGTGGCGAGGCCAGCGGTACAAACGAGGAGCGATGCGGTCAGGAGCGGAGCGCGAATAGGTCGATGGGTCATGACGATCCATCCTCATCACCTCGCTCGACCGGACATCCGTTCGCGGTGCGCCCGCGCGGGCCTAGCTCAGCCGTCCTCGCCGACCGCCTGGACCTCGTAGGCACCGTCGGCAGCGATGGTCACGCGCGGGATGCGGCGGGTTCGCTCGAACGCGTCGTGACCGCTCCGGATCTCGCGCCAGAACGCGTGGTGCCGCGCGAGGCCGTCATCGGCGAGGATCGCGTCGAAGTCGCGCGAAGGAAAGATGTGCACCGCGACGGGGCGGTACGTCATGAAGGCCGCCCAGCCCACCAGGTAGATCTCCTCGACGCGCTCGTCGCTCATGGAGAGGCAGCCGATCGAGGCGCAGCTCCCGTGTATCAGGATCTCTCCGCCCGGCGTCGCGCCGCCGCGGATGCGGTCCGAGGCGTTCGGGTAGTCGACCAACATGGCCAGGTGAAAGGCGCTCGTCGGATCGAAGTAGCCGATCTTGTAGACCCCCTCGGGGACTTGGAGATCCCCCTCGGCTCGCTTGGGGCCGAGCCCGCCGCTAGCGGCGCAGATCGAGTAGGTCGCGACGAGCTTCAGGTCCTGGTCCTTGCCCGCGGCCCAGAGCTCGAGCTCGCCCTCCTGCTTGTACCCGCGGAGGAGCGTGTCGTGCGGCGGGTAGGCGACGCCTGCGTCCTCGAAGAGCGCCTTGACGGTCGCCAGCCGGTTGTTGCGCGCGTGGGCGACCCGGTCGGCGCCGCCGAGCCTCCGGTCGCCGCGCCACTCGGTCGGCTCGCGCAAATCTCGGGGCGGCGGCGAAAGCGGAGCGGCGGACAGCAGCGCCGGCACGGGCGCGGGCGGCGCTTCGAACGGGGAGTGCGAGGCGGGAGCAAAGGAGACGGCGCCGACGGGCGGTGCGACGGGAGTCGGCACGGCGCGGGGCCCTTCGGCCGAGGTGGGTAGCGGCGTGGCCGAGCAACCGATGAGTCCGACGAAGAGCACGAGCACCGCAGACGAAAGCCGCATGCTTCTTCATCGCGGGCTCGCCACAAAGCGTGACGCGGGCTTCGCTCAGTCGGCGCTCTGCAAGCGAGCCTGGAAATCCACGGCGAATTGGCACGGGAGCTGGGCTCCCACCGCAGCGGCCGCCGTCGCACACCCCGATCCGACGCAGCTCACCTCGCCCGTCTGGGTGCCCGACAGCTCGCTCTCGCTCTCGACCGTCGCACGGGCGACGACCGCGATGACGAGGGTCGCATCGAGGCCGGCGATCGGTTGCTCGACCGCGGCTCGGTCCGGGCAGTCGAGCGCGTCGCCCTCGAGGGTGCACCTGAACGGCGGAGTGCCGTCGTTCGGCTGAATCATGTAGCCGTCCCCGTCGGCGATCAGCTCGAACAGGCCGCCACCGTTCGAAATGACGTCATCGTAGTTGCACGTATTGGTCGAGACGCCCGTCTCGTCGTACTCCCAGACGCCGGGCGTGGGCTCCACGCCGGCGCAGCCGGCAGCGAGAGCGAGCAACGAGCAGAGGGAGAGAACGGAACGCGAACGAAGCCAAGCGGGCATGACGACCTCCATGCCACTTCGCATCGCAAGGACGATGCCGCTCGAAAGCGCGGCCGCCGCGCGTGCTCTCCAGGGCGGGCCGCGGCCCTCACCCCGCAGGGCGCGGCATCGATGCAGCAGCTACTTCTTGTAAGCAGGCACGGGCCCCTGCTCGGTCCAGCGGTAGAAGCCCTCACCCGACTTCTTTCCGAGCTTGCCCGCGCGGACCATCTGCCGCAGCAGAGCCGGTGGCCGGAACTGCTCGCCCACCTCTTTGTGCAGGTGCTCGAGGATGCCGAGCCGGACGTCGAGCCCCACCAGATCGCCCAGCTTGAGCGGGCCCATCGGGTGGCGGTAGCCGAGCTCCATCGCGCGATCGATGTCCTCGACCGAGGCGACGCCCGCTTCGAGCATGCGGATCGCCTCACAACCGAGGGTGACGCCGAGGCGGCTGGTCGCGAACCCCGGGCTGTCGCCGACGACGATCGGCGTCTTGCCCAGCTTGGCCGCCAACGCGAGGCTCGCCTCGATCGTGGCCGCGCTCGTCTTGAGCCCGCGGACGATCTCCAGCAGCTCCATCACCGGGGGCGGGTTGAAAAAGTGGAGGCCCACCGTGCGCTCGGCCACGCCGACGCGTGCGCCGATCTCGGTCACGGAGAGGCTAGACGTGTTGGTGCCGACGAGCGCCGCCGGCGCGGCGGCGACCACGCGCGAGAGCACCTCGACCTTCAGGTCCATGCGCTCGGGGACGGCCTCGATGCAGAGATCGATCGACGTCGCGCCGTCCTCGATCGACGTGGTCGACTTGAGCCGACCGAGGAGCGCGGAGCGCCCCGCGACGTCGAGCTTGCCCTTCTCGACCATCCGAGCCGTCGCCTTCTCTATCGAGGCGATGGCGGCGGCCGTCTTGGACGGGTCGATGTCGAAGAGCCGCGCCTCCATCCCGGACGCGGCGCAGACCTGGGCGATGCCCTGGCCCATCGTGCCGGTGCCGAGGACGAGGACCCGCTCGATCGCGCTCACTGCGGGCTCCGGGGCCGGTTGCGCAGATCGTCGCCCACTTTCTCGCGCAGCATCTGGTTCAGCTTCGCCCGGTCCTCGGGCGCGTGGGGAGCCTCACGCGCGGTCGAGCGAGCCGTCGGCGCGGTACGGGGCGGGCGAGGCGGGGCGGGCGCCGCTGCGACCGAGGCCGACGCAGAGGCGGCGCCGGCGGGACCGGAGTCGGCGCGCGAAGCGAAGAAGTAGATGCCGCCCACCAGAAAAAGCCCCGCCCCCAGGAGCGGGAGCCAGGCGGGCGAAGTGGGCTCACCCGGTGAGAGCTCGCGCGCCGGTTCGGGATCGAAGTCGTCGTGCGCGTGTGCTTCGGCGTGAGGATCGTGGCCGGGGGCTGCCATGGCCATGCCTATAGCAGCCCCTGCTCGACGTCAGAAGACCGTCTGTCCGCGCCAGCCGCCGCCGCCGAACTGATCGACGGGTACGAGGCGGGACTCGAAGAAGACCCGGACCGAGCCGATCTCGACGCGGTTATTGACGAGGGTGAACGGCACCTTGCGGACCTGGCCTCCGGGCAGGGTCAGGGTCAGCTCGCCCGAGACGGGCACCTTCGCGCCGTCGGTCGAGGCCCGCACGACCTCGAGGGTGAGCGTGCCGTTGGGCAGGTTGCTCACCGCGATGGTCTCGGTGTTGGTGCTGCCCGCGTCCTTGGCCGTCACGCCGATGCTCGACGTGGGAGAGCCGAGCCACGAGAAGCGCCGGCCGTTCTTGTCGACGAGGGCGAGGTCGAGGTCGACGGGGGCGTTCCAGGTCGCGGTCACGCGGACGTCGCCGAGGAGCGCCGGAACGTCGTTGGGCTTGAGATCCCGAGCGGTGGTGTCGATGCGATCCCGGAGCGACGTGGGCGCGTTGGTGAGCAGCGTCCGCGAGAGATCCGAGAGGCCTTGATCCTGCGAGCAGCGCACGGCCGCGGCCGCGTTCTTGACGTCGTTCACGTCGATCTCGGCGAGCGCGAGGCGGTGCTGGCATGCCATGTCGGGGGCGCCGAGCTGGACGAAGGCGTCGGTCAGGCGGCGCTGCACCGTCTTGTCGCCGGGGCGCACGTCGGCGAGCCCGGAGAGGATGCGCATCGCACGCTGACGATCACCGTTCATCGCCGCCAGGTCGGCGCGGGCGAGGAGCGCCTCGGGGTCGAGCGCGTCGCGCTCGCTCCACTTGGCAGTGAGCTCCTGCGCTTCACCGACGCGGCCCGAGGCCATGAGCGCCTTGTACAGCGCGACCGTCTTGTCGCGGCTGTCGGGGGCCGCCTTTTGCGCGGTCTCGGCCTCGGCGAGGAGGTTCGCGACGTCCTTGGCGAGGGCGTTGTCCGCGCTGAAGCTCGCGCGGCGGTCGAAGACGCGGCGCATCGGGACGAAGTTGCGCGGCGGGCGGCTCGCCGGGCGGCGCTGCTGCTCGTCACGATTCCACGACGGGCTGAACGGGTCGTCGGTCGGCTTCGCAGCCTTGGCCGGAGGCGCCGGGGCCGGCGCCGCCGTCGCGGCCGGGCTCGGCTGGGCGAAGCCGCCCGCGCCCTTGCCGCCGCCGCTCGGACCGCTCGCCACGCCGTCGTCGCCGTCGAAGCCGAGATCCTTCTTCTTCTCGGCGCTCTTGTCGCCGCGTGCGCGAGACTCTTCTTTGGCGTCTTCGGCCTCGTCGGGCTCGCCCTCGGCGTCGGCGCTCGAGCTCGACGCCGACGAGTCGCCGGTGAACGTGCTCGTCACGCCCTTGCGGTCGAGACCGAACGCCTTGTCCATCGCCTCGCTCTCGAGGACGAGGAGCGAGGTGTGGCGGCTCGCCACCTGGAAGTGCTTGGAGAGGGCGACGT
>CALKVR010000341.1 GCA_938004815.1 uncultured Polyangiaceae bacterium
TACCTGCGCTACTACTACGCGAGCAAGCTCGGGCCCAAGGTCGACGACATCGATCTGAGCCTCGACGAGCTCGTGAATCGGGTGAACGGCGAGCTCGTGAACAAGGTCGTGAACCTCGCGAGCCGCTCGTCGCGCTTTCTCGCCAAGAGCGGCTTCGCCGCGGCGTACCCCGACGACGGCGGCCTCTTCGCCGAGGGCGCGCGGGCCCACGACGAGATCGTCGAGGCCTACGAGAACTGGGATTTCGCGAAGGTCACGCGCCTCGCGATGGCCCTCGCCGACCGCGCCAACGAGCACGTCGATCGGGCGCAGCCGTGGGCGCTCGCCAAGCAGCCGGGCAAAGAGGCCGAGGTCGCCGCGGCGTGCTCCATCGCGCTCAACCTGTTTCGCCAGATCGTGATCTACCTCGCCCCGATCGTGCCCAAGCTCGCCGAGGACAGCGCTGCGCTCCTCGGCTCGCCGCTCGATCGGTTCGAGGCCGCCAAGACGCCGCTCACCGGCACCACGGTCGGCGCCTACCAGCACCTGATGAAGCGTGTGGAGCCAGAGAAGGTCCAGAAGATGATCGACGAATCCAAGCCCGACGAGCCCCAAGCCCCCGCGGCCGCCGCTGCTGCCCCCGCTGCGCCCGCCGCGGCGTCGGCTGGCGCCGACGGCCCCGAGGCCCTCGAGAAAGAGCCGCTCGCGCCGACGTGCACGATCGACGACTTCACCAAGGTCGACATGCGGGTCGCGCGCATCGTGACGGCCGAGGCGGTGCCCGAGGCCAAGAAGCTCCTCAAGCTCACCGTCTCGCTCGGCGGCGACGTCCGCCGCACCGTGTTCGCCGGCATCAAGGCCTACTACAAGCCCGAAGATCTCGTCGGCCGACTCGTCATCGTGTGCGCGAACCTGGCCCCCCGGCAGATGAAGTTCGGCACGAGCGAGGGGATGGTCCTCGCCGCCGGCGCCGAGGGCGAAGCGTTCGTCTTGTCACCCGACAGCGGCGCGCGCCCCGGGCAACGGGTGCACTGATGGGCCTGCTCGACGGCAAGGTCGCGATCGTCACCGGCGCGGGCGGCGGCATCGGTCGCGCCGAGGCGCTCTTGTTCGCGCGCGAGGGCGCCAAGGTCGTGGTGAACGACGTCGGCGTCCTGCGCGATGGCAGCGGCGCGGGCACCGAGACGGCCCGAGCGGTGGCAGACGAGATCGCGGCCGCGGGCGGCGAGGCGATCGCGAGCACCGACCCCGTCCACACCGCCGAGGGCGCGCAGGCGATCGTCCGCGCGGCCGTCGAGCGGTTCGGCCGCGTCGACGTCCTCGTCAACAACGCCGGCATCCTCCGCGACAAGACCCTCCTCAAAATGGATCTCGATGCGTGGCGGGCCGTCGTCGACGTCCACATGACGGGCACCTTCCTTTGCACCCAGGCCGCGGCCAAGCAGATGGTCGCGCAGGGCGAGGGGGGCCGGATCGTCAACACCACGAGCGTGTCAGGCATGATGGGGAACTTCGGCCAGGCCAACTACGCGGCCGCCAAGGCCGGCATCTACGGCTTCACCCGCACCGCCGCGATCGAGCTCCAGAAGCACCGCATCTTCGTGAACGCGCTCGCGCCGATCGCGAAAACGCGCATGACCGAGGACTTGCCGATGTTCCAGCACCTGACCGGTGTGCTCCCCGAGCACGTCGCGCCGGCGGCGCTCTTTCTCGCCTCACCGCTCGCGGCCGAAAAGACCGGGGTGGTCCTCGCCGTCTCCGGCGCGCAGATGTACGCCTTCAAGGTCGTGCAAACGGCGGGCCGGTTCAAGGACGGTGACAGCGCGTGGACGCCTCAAGAGATCGCCGAGAGCTGGGACGCCATCGTGAAGGGTTGATCGGCCCGTAGCCGGGCCGGCGCGCGTTGCTGGGCCTGGCATCGGGTGATACCGTTGTGCCTCTGGCGGCTTCGCGTCTCGGCGGCGCGGCGGGCCCCGATCCGTACGATGACCCGCGAGCTCCACGTTCCCCTGCTGCTCTGGATCTGCGCGGGGTTCGTCATCCATCTCGTCGGCGGCTCGGGCGTCGTCGGCGTGACGATGGTCGAAGAGAAAAAGGCCGAAGAGCGCGCGGCAATCCGCGAGATGGTGTGGGACGTGCGCCGCGAGCTGGGCGTCATCCAGATCGAGCTCGAGGGTGAGGGCGAGGGCGACATCGAGCCGCCCCCGGCCGACGGCGAAGAGGACGAGGGGCTGCTCGCCTTCACCCTGCGCATGCTCACCGCCGAGCCCGACCCGAGCGCGGTCACACCCGTCGAAGACGAGGCGCTCGACCCGTGGAAAGCGTGGATCGCCAGCATGCTGGTGCGGCCCGAAGAGGCCGAGCCGGAGCCCGAGCAGAAGCCCGAGCCGCCCAAGCCCGAGCCGCCGCCCGAAGACGAGCTCGCCAAGCAGCAAGAGGCCGAGAAGCCAAAGCCGGCCGAAGAACAGCGCGAAGAGGCGGCCAAGCCGAAGCCGCTCCAAGCGCAGATCTTCAAAGACAAGCGCATCGCGATCGATCAGGTCGTCAAAGACAAGAACCAGCAGAACGACGAGGCGCCGCGCCTCGCCGAGCACGCGAACAGAGTCGACGAAGAGACGCAGGCGAAGATCCGCTCGCAGGACCAGAAGAGCGCCGACCCGTCGCCCGGCTCGAACAACCGAGGGCCGTCCGATCAAGAGGGCAACGCCGAGCGCGACAAGGTGGGCTCGGCCGAAGAGCGCCCGGGTGATCCCGACCGCGCGCCCGGCGAAGCCTCGCCGACGAACACCGACAGCCAGCATTCGAAGCCGACGCCGCCCAAGGCGTCGGACCCGCTCCGGAGCGGCGGGGCCGACGGCCCGTCACAGAGCCCAGGCGGTGGCGCGGCGGGCGCGTCTGATCCGTCGCAGGCGATGCCGGGCCTGCCGGGCGGGCAGGGGCCCGCGTCGATCGAGACCCACGAGGCCGAGAACGGCGGCTGGACGATGAACCCCGCCGCGCCCGGCGGTCAGGGCAAGAGCGGCAAGGGCGGCAAGCCGACGCCGTCCAAACCCGGCGCCGCCGCCGCCAAGCCCTGGTGGACGGGCCTCGGGATGCCAGGCGCGCCAGGGGGGCCCCCAAACCTCTCGTGGCTGGGCTTCGAGAAGGCGGTCGGCGACGAGCAGCTCCGCAAAGAGCGCGAGGCCGCGGGCGCGGCGATCCGCGCGCAGCACAAGGGCCGCTTCGACACGACCAAGTTCGCGCGCTTTCTGCCGGACATCGAGAACTACGATCCCTCGGTCAAGCTCGGTAACCAGACCGCGCTCAACGCGGCGCAGTCCGCGTTCGCGAAGTACCTGCACGACATCCACAACCGCATCCACCCGATCTTCGCCGACGAGTTCCTCCTCAGCCTCGAGGGCCTGCCGCTCGGCCACCCGCTCCGCGACACCACGATGGTGGCCCACGTCGAGATCGTCCTGTCAAAAGAAGACGGCAAGGTCGTCCGGCGCGGCATCACCCGCAACAGCGGCTCGACGGTGTTCGATGGCGCGGCGCTCGACGCCGTCGAGCGCGCGGGCCCGTTCGGCAAGGCGCCCGACGCGATCGTCTCGAAGAACGGCTTCGTCTACCTCCACTGGGAGTTTCACCGAAACCTCATCGACGCGTGCTCGACGCGCAACTCGCACCCGTTCCTGGTCAAAGACACGGCGCCGCCCAAGTCGAACGTCACCCCCAAGAAGCGAAAGAAGCCGGTGAAGAAGCCGGGCGACGAGAGCCCCCAGCCTCAAGGCCCCCTCGTTCCTCTCCGGAGGAAGTAGCGCCGTGTTGAGCTGGTGCAGTGGGCTTGCTAGGTGACGGTGGTGCGGCGCATTCACCCCCCCGGCCCCCCCC
>CALKVR010000342.1 GCA_938004815.1 uncultured Polyangiaceae bacterium
CGTCCCCCTCCCCCCCGGCATGGTCTTCATGAATCGGCTCCAGTTCGGGTTCTACTCGGTGCTCGCCCGGCTCGACGTCGAGGCCGACTACGCCGCCGTAGAGAGGGCATTTCTCGAGGAGGCGGGGCTGATGGCTTGACGGAACGGGCGCGGCGCACGACGCTCGCCCTCCCCGTGTCGCGCTCCAAGCTCGCCTCCAAGCTCCAAGCCGTCGTCAAGGTCCTCACCGTCTCCGACGCCCCCGACTACGAACAGCCGTGGCAGAGCCACGGGCCCACCAACTCGACGGGCTCGGGCGCGATCATCCAGACCGATCGTGGCCTGCGCGTCATCACGAACGGGCACGTCGTACAGAACCAGGTGTTCGTCGAGCTCCGTCGGGTCGACGCGTCCAAGAAATTCCAGGCCGAGGTCGAGGGCGTCAGCCACGAGTGCGATCTCGCGCTCTTGCGCGTACCGAACGAGGAGTTCTTTCAGGGCATCGAGCCGATCAAGCTCGGCGAGCTCCCGCACCTGGGCGACTCGGTCGCGGTCTGCGGCTACCCCATCGGCGGCGATCGGCTCTCGCTCACGCAAGGCGTCGTCTCTCGCATCGAGGTCTCGGCCTACGCCCACAGCCAGCGCCCGCTGCTCTCGATCCAGATCGACGCCGCGATCAACCCGGGCAACAGCGGCGGCCCCGTATTCAAAGAGGACAAGCTGATCGGCATCGCGTTTCAGGCGCTCGACGAGTCGCAGAACATCGCCTACGCCATCGGCCTCCCGATCGTGGAGCACTTTCTCCGCGATCTGTCGCGCGGCAAGCCCGCCAGCTTTCCCAGCCTCGGCGTCGTGTGGCAGCGCCTCGAGTCCGAGGCCCACCGCCGCTCGTTGGGCCTCAACAAGGACGAGGGCGGCGTCCTGATCGTGCGCGTCGCCTACGAGGGGTCGGGCTGGGGCGTGCTCAAAGAGGGCGACGTCGTCGTCGCGATCGAGGGCGAGCTGATCGGCTCCGACGGCACGGTGCAGCTCCGCGCCGGCGAGCTCATCGAGCACAGCTTCCGGGTGGCTCACCGCCACGTCGGCGAGAAGCTGACGCTCACGATCCTCCGCGACAAGAAGCGCTCGGACGTGGTGGTCACGCTCGCGCCGCCGAGCCTCCTCGTCCCCGAGGACCGGTACGACGTGCTGCCGACCTACTTCATCTTCGGCGGCCTGCTCTTTGCGCCTCTCAGCCGCGACTACCTGAAGAGCTGGGGGCACGAGTGGTGGAAGCAGGGGCCGAACGAGCTCGTCACCGTCTACGAGACGCAGATCCGCACCCCCGAGCGCCAGGACGTCGTCATCCTGCAAAAGGTGCTCGCCGATCGGGTGAACCAGGGCTACCACGAGTACGAGAACCACATCGTGACCAGCATCGACGGCCAGCCCGTGCGCAGCATGCGCGACCTGGTCGGGCTCACCGAGCAGGGCACGTCGCGGTTCTTCACCGTCGGTGTCTCGGATGGGCAGCGCATCGTCCTCGAGCGCGCCAAGGCGAGGGCGCGCACCCCCGCCATCCTCGACCGGTACAACGTCCGCTACGATCGCAGCGAAGATCTGCGCCGCAGGAGCCCCAAGCGAAAGCGCTGAGATGGCCGATCGCGACGATGCACCGACGCTGAGGCAGCTCAGCACCTATCGCGCGATCGTCCTCCACATCTACCGGGGCGCGTTCGATCACCGGATCAACGGGTTGGCGGCCGAGGTCGCCTTCTTCGCGCTGTTCTCTCTGCCCCCCTCGCTCCTCGCGCTCTTCTCGGCGATCGGCTTCGTCAGCGAATCGGTCGGCCCCGAGGCGACGAACCGGGTCCGCGCCGAGCTCCTCGTCAACGCCGAGCGTTTCCTCACTCCGGACACGGTCAGGGCCGTCATCGAGCCGACCATCGACGAGCTGTTGAAGGGCGGCCGCGCCGATCTCCTCTCGATCGGCGTGCTGTTCGCCCTCTGGTCGACGTCACGCGCCGCCGACACGCTCTTGGCCGCGCTCCACATCGCCTACGCGATCGACCAGCGTCTCTCGATATGGAAGCGGCGCGGCCTCGCGCTGCTCTACACCCTCGTAGCCGTCGTCTGGGGCGCGGTCGTCCTCCCGCTGCTCGTCATGGGCCCCGACCTCGGGCGCGCGCTCACGGGGCCGCTCGGCTTGGCCGAGATCGTCGAGCCGGTGTGGGGGCTTCTCTATTGGCCGGTCACCCTCACGCTCGTGTTGGTGACGCTGACAGCGGTGTACCACTTCGCCCTCCCCTGGCGCACGCCGTTCCTGCGCGATCTCCCGGGCTCGATCCTGGCCCTCTTGCTCTGGGTCGGCGGCACCGCCGCGCTGCGCGCCTACGGCCGCTGGGTGGTCGAGTCGAGCCCGATCTATGGCTCGCTCGCGTCTCCCATGATCGTCCTCGTGTGGCTCTACTTCATGGCCTTCGGTGTCCTCATGGGCGCCGAGCTGAACGCGGCCATCGAGTCGGTGTTCCCGACCATCAGCCGCAAGGAACGGCGAGCGCTCCTCAAAGAGGCCGTCGCCGAGCTGCAAGCCGAGGGTGAAGAGGTCGCCCCGGTCAGCGTCACGGGCGGGCAGAAGCCCAAGACGTGACCGAACGCGCGCACGATCTTTGAGCTCCGAGAAAGTTCACGGGGCCGCGCGCCGAGAGTGGTATACGCGCCCTTGCTTCATGGCAGCGTCGGCACCTGCTTCGGACCCGGTCTTCGCGCTCTCGAGCCGCTTCGTCGACGAATACGCGGCCGTCAAGCCGGTGCAGGCGTCGATGGCGGGCGTGCCCGGGGTCTTCGACACCTGGGACGACTACAGCCCCGAGGGCGGCGCCGCCGCGCGCGTCTTCCTCGGTCGCTACCGCGACGCGCTCGGCAAGCTCCCCGCCGCGACCGACCGCTTCGGCGATCTCGCGCGCCGCGTCATGGCCGACTAGCTGGCCGAGCAGATCGACTACTTCGATCACGACGATCACCTGCTCGATCTGAACAACATCGAGTCGCCTCTCCAGCACATGCGGGTCGTGTTCGACGTGATGGACACGTCGGCCGACGGCGGGTGGGAGGCGGTGGCCAAGCGGCTCGAGACGATCGACCAGCCCCTCGACAAGTACCGGCAGGCGCTCGAGGCCGGCGCCGCACGGGGCCTCGTCCCCGCCCAGCGCCAGGTCCAGGCCGCCATCACCCAGGCGCGCGCGCACGCATCGCCGGGCTCGAGCTTCTTCGCGCTCGCCTCCACCTACGACGGCGCGGGCGCCAGCGACGCGGCGCTCCGCTCACGCCTCGAGCGCGGCATCGATCACGCGCGGTCCGCGTACGGCACCTTCGCCGAGTACCTCGAGACGCTGCACCCGCGCGCCACGCCGAGAGACGCGGTCGGCCCCGAGCGGTACGCCCGCGCGGCCAAGGCTTTCCTCGGCGCCGACATCGACCTGAAAGAGACGTACGCCTGGGGCTTCGAAGAGATCGCGAAGATCGAGTCGTCGATGGCCGAGCTCGCCGACCGCATCCAGCCGGGCGCGAGCACCCGCGCGGTGATCGAGGGGCTCCAACGGTCGCCCGAGCAGGTCGTGACCGACGTCGACCAGTTCCTCACCCTGATGCGGCAGCGCCAAGACCGCGCCCTGTCCGAGCTGCTCGGCACGCACTTCGACGTCCCCGATCCGATCCGCAAGCTCGAGGTCAAGCTCGCTCCCGAGGGCGGCCCGCTCGGCGCCTACTACATCCCGCCGAGCGACGGCTTTCGGCGGCCCGGCACCGTGTACTACGCCCCTGGCCGCGAGAAGCGATTCACCCTCTTCTCCGAGATCACGACCGCCTACCACGAGGGGTTCCCGGGGCATCACCTCCAGTGCGGCTTGCAGGTCTACCTCGCCGCCCGGCTGAGCAAGCTGCACCGCCTCTTCGTGGTCTGCTCCGGCTACGCCGAGGGCTGGGCGCTCTACGCCGAGCAGCTCATGGACGAGCTCGGGTACTTCGACCGCCCCGAGTACGTGCTCGGCATGCACATGGCCAAGCTCTTCCGCGCCTACCGCGTCGCGGCCGACATCGGCATGCACCTCGAGCTGCCGATCCCCCAGAGCTTCGGCTGGCGGGCCGGCGAGACGTGGCGGTGGGAGCACTGCGTCGAGCTGCTCTCGCAGCGCGCCTTCGTCGCGCGTGATTTTTCGGAGAGTGAGGCGACCCGCTACGCGGGCTGGCCCGGCCAGGCCATCTCGTACAAGGTCGGCGAGCGCGTCATCCTCGATCTCCGCGACGAGATGCGGCAGGCGCTCGGCGCGCAGTTCGATCTCAAGCGTTTTCACGACGCGGTGCTCGGCACCGGCAGCGTCGGGCTCGAGCTGCTCCGCGGCTGGGTCCGTGAGGAGCTGACCACGCCGGCTCAGACCGCCAAGACATGAACGGTGGCGAAGTGCCGCTGGAGTCGGCGTAGATCGCCTTCGTCGCTCGTGTACACCACGCCACCACCCCGGAGCGCCGCCGACGCCATGACGACCGCGTCGACCAGGGATGCGCCGCGGACCGCGGCGAGCGCCTCGCCGGCAGCACGGCAGAGGCTCCGCGGCATGTCCTCGACGATCACCATCGCGAGGATCTCCTCGCGAATGTCGGTGCGGCCGCGCCACCACTCTGCGTAGACGACCGCGGGCACCACCGCCAAGAAGCCGCGTCGAATGATGGCGCGCATGGCCTCGGTGGCGCGCGGCTTTCGACGCTCGAGGGCGATGAGCATCCCCGTATCGAACGTGAACGTCACGAGGCGCCGCGCCTTCGCCTCGCCGGCTGGTCGCCGCGCCACTCCGCCTCGACTCGCTCGACCGTCTCGTCGTCGAGCGGCGGAATGCCGTACTTCTCGAA
>CALKVR010000343.1 GCA_938004815.1 uncultured Polyangiaceae bacterium
GGGCTCGGAGATGTGTATAAGAGACAGAGCCAAGCCCAGGACGCGGGGACGTGCGGTGGCTCCATCGGCTCGGGCGCCGCGTCGGGCTTCTTGCGCTCGCGCCGGAGCCAGACGACCCACAGCCCCAGCGCGGCGCCGGGCGGCCCCGCGAACAGGAGCCAGCCGATGACGCTCTCCGGGAACCACTGCGTCTCGGGGATCGGCTCCTGCGGGTACGAGTAGTCGCCAGAGAGCGTCCACGGGAACACGACCTGCCAGAGGCCGCGCGCGTAGACGCGGAGAGCGCCCGCGACCCGCAGATCGATCGGCGCCCCCACGAGGGGGTTGTTGAGCGGATCTTTCGGCAGCGGCGCCTGGTGGAACCAGAGGAGGAAATCACGCGCGGCCTGCTTGCCGAGATCGAAGCCCGGCGGCAGCGGCTCGGAGACCTCACCCGGAAGCGGGGACGGGAACCACCGCTTGCGCAGCTCGGTGTAGAGGACGAACGCCGCGAGCGCGCCCACGAACGCGAGCACGCCGCGGATGAACCGCGCGGGCCGCTCGGGGTGGAGCAACGGGGCAAAGAGCACGGCCGCGACCGGCACGAGCGGGACGCAGACGATCGCGCTCTCTTTCGAGAAGAGCCCGAGCAGCACGGCCAGAAACACCGCGAAGGGCATGACGTGCGCCCGCATCGAGAGCGCGAGGAGCGCCGAGATCGCGCCCAGGCCGCCGAGGACGTCGGCGACGCCGACGACGCCGCTCACCGCCTCGGTCAAGATCGCGGCGCAGGTGAAGGTGAGACCCGTCACCCACCCGGTCAGCTTGGAGCGCGATAGCCGGTACGCGAGCGCGGTGAATACGGCCCCCGAGAGCGCGTGAAAGAACAGGTTGTACAGGTGCTGGAACCACGAGCGGCGCGCGACCTCGGTCAGCTTCGGCACCGGGTCTGGCGCGTGCGCCTGCTCGAGCGCGGCGTGCCACGACTCGGGGAAGTCTTCGTCGACGACGACCTGCGCGCGCTCGCCGACCTCGACCAACCCGCGCCACAGGTAGTTGGGCACGGGCCGGTACGAGCCGATGCTCGCGTTCGCGGGCAGCCCCCAGAAGTCGCGGTAGATCGCGTCTTCGTACGCGAAGCCGACCTGGTTGACGTACGGGTTGGCGAGCAGCGCTTCTTGCTCGTCGAAGATGTAGTTGGTCGTGGGGCAGCGCGTGTAGACGGTCGCGACCAGGAGCAGCAGCGGCCAGAATGCTACCCACACGGTGGGCACGCGCTGGGTGAAGTACGACGCGAACCACGCCGCGATCGCGGCGAAGAAGCGCCCGATGGGGCCGAGAACGATCAGCGAGCGGTCCCACGCCGCGCGAAGGCGCGGCCACCGGTACGGGAGAGATGGGGGCGTCGCGGCGCTCTGGGTCACGGGAGGCGTCAGCCTGCGTTCGGCTCCGGGATGGGCCAGATGTCGCCCCAAAGCGGTTGACCGCCGTCGACGCCCCACACCTGCCCGGTGACGAAGTCGTTGGCGAAGCTCGCCATGAAGACGATCACGCGAGCGATTTCGTCGGGCATACCGAGGCGCTTCATCGGCGTGGCGCGCCGCGTGTGCTCGAGCGCCTCTTCACCGTACTGCGCGGTGCCGCTCGACCGGATGTTGTTGCCGGGCGCGACCGCGTTGACCCGGATGCCGTAGGCGGCCCACTCGACGGCGAGGCTCTTGGTCAGGTTCTCGACGCCCGCGCGCGCAGCGCCGGTGTGGCTCATCCCGGGGAAGCCTCGCGCCACCATCGCGGTGACGTTGACGATGCGGCCGCGGCGCTGAGGGATCATCGCTCGCGTCGCGACCTCACGCGTCATGAAGAAGGTGCCGTTCAGGTTGTTGCGGATCACCGCCTCCCAACCCTTGGGCGACATGCCCTCGGCCGGGCTCGGGAACTGGCCCCCCGCGTTGTTCACGAGGATGTCGATCTGTCCGAACCGGTCGAGGACGGAGGAGACGAAGCCCGCGACCTGCTCGACGTCGCGGATATCACACGGGGCACCGAACAGCTGACCGGCGTCGATACCGTCACCCTTCAACGTGGCGAGGGCAGACTCGATCTTGTCCATCTTGCGGCCGCAGATGGCGACCCGGGCGCCGAGCGCCGCGAGCTCCCGCGCCGTCACGAGCCCGATGCCGCTCCCGCCGCCGGTCACGACGGCGACGCGCCCCTCGAAGAGCCCTTCGCGAAAGATCGTCTCCACCACGGCGTCTTCGTACAACGCCGCGGCCATGGGTTCAAACCCAGAGGGCGGTGCAACGGAGGCTTTCCGCTCGGGCCCTCCCGGGCTAGCGACGACGGCGCATCGATGCCCTGGGTCCGCGCCAAGCTCCGCGATCAGCTCGTCTACGCCAAAGCCGACGCAGCCGGTGCGCTCGCCGCGAAGGGTGGCCGCGTCGAGGTGCGCTACAAGCCAAACGACGGGCGGGCGTACCAGGCGGCCGCCCGGAACCTCGCCATCGTCGACGCGACGCCCCTGCCCGACGAGACGTGCGCCGAGATCGGCGCCGCTCCGCCCGCTGCTCCGCGCGCGCGAGCCACCAAGGCGTCCAAGGCCGCCGAAGCGCCGCCGCTCGAGGCCCCGCCCGCGAACGGGGCCGAGACGGTCGTCTACACCGACGGTGCCTGCACCGGAAACCCGGGCCCGGCCGGCCTCGGGGTCGTCGTGCTTTCCGACGGCGGCCGGCGCTTCGAGCGGTCCGAGTACCTGGGCCACGGAACCAACAACATCGCCGAGCTCACCGCGATCATGCGCGCGCTCGAGATGACGGACGGCCCCGCCGTGATCCACACCGACAGCCAGTACGCGATCGGCGTCCTCACGAAGGGCTGGAAGGCCAAGGCCAACGCGGCCCTCATCACCGACATCCGCGACATGTTGAAAGAGCGTCGCGGCGTTCGCTTCGTCTACGTGCGCGGGCACGCGGGCATACCGCTGAACGAGCGTGCTGATGAGCTCGCGCGGCGCGCGATCTCCAGCGGGCAAACGAGGACGGAGCAGGTATAGGTCGGCCATGCGCGGTCCGGTGGTGGTCGTGTTCCTCGATGGGTGGGGCGTTCAGGGCGGCGCGCCCGCCGCCCTCCCCGGCGCGGCGAGCCTCGAGGCGCTCGTTCGCGAGAACCCCTGGACCACCGTGGCCGCGACCGGCGCATCCGTGACCGAGGCGGGCTCGCACCCCTCGAGCGAGCACGCCGGCTACCGCGCGGCCGGCACGGGGGCGAAGGCCAAGCTCGCGCGGCCGCGCGTCGATCGCGCGCTCGCGGCAGAGGAGCTGGGGCGCGCGCAGCCCATCGTCGATCTCGTCACGGTCGGCATCATGCGGCGCGGGCGCGCGACCGACTTCATCACCGAGATCGCCCGCGACCAATGCACGGCGCACCTCTTCGGCTTGATCTCCGACGCGAGCAGCCACGGTCACGTCGCCGATCTCGAGGCGGTGGCCGAGATCTTCTCGTTCCACGATCTCCCGTTCTTGGTTCACGCGATCGTCGACGGCGTCGACGTCCCGCAGAAGACGGCGTGGCACCACATCGAGCGGCTCGAGGCGCGTCTCCACCAGCTGGGCGGGCGGGTCGCGACGATATCGGGCCGCGACTATGCGTTCGACACCACCGGCGACTGGGACAAGACGCTCGAGCTCTACCGCACCGTCGTCTTCGCCGAGGGCGACAGGTTCGAGGACGTCAACCAGGCGCTCACCTCCACGTACGTCGCCGGCTACGGCGACAGCGACCTCAAGCCGGTCATCATCGGCGACTACAGCGGCATCCAAGGCGGGCTGGTGGGCGACTACGGCCCCGCGGGCGCGAGCTGGACGTGGCGCGGCGAAGACACCGGGGTGTTCGTCGGGCTGCGCGGCGAGAGCTATCGCCAGCTGGCGGCGGTGTTGACGAGGACGGGCTTGCCCGCCGAGATCGCCGAGCGAGTCGCGATCCGCGAGCGCGCAGTGCATGCGTTCGACCAGCGCTGCCTGGCGAGCTTCGTGGGCATCTCGACAGTACCTGACATCGCCGTCATTTTTCCCGAGGACGCCCCCCCGTTCTCGCTCGGCGCGTGGTTCGCCGGCCGCGGCCACCACCAGCTGCGCATCGCCAGCACCGGGCGTGAGGACCACGTGGTCGCGCACTTCGACGCCGGCGCTCCCCCGCACGACCGCTCGTCGACGGCCCATCACGCGAGCGACGCCGAGGCGCTCGCGCGCGCGACCAGCGCCGTCCGAGATGCGTCGGCGGCGCTCGTCGTCGTCGCCCTGGGCGGGCTCGACCGCGCGTCCCGCTCCGACGAAGAGGGCGCGCTCGCATCCGCCGCGACCGCGATCGACGGCGGCATCGGGCCGCTAGCCGAGGCGGTGCGGGCACGCGGCGGGCTGCTCGTCGTCACCTCCTCTCATGGCCCCACCGTCCACGCGCCAGGGGGCGAGCAGGTCCCGTTGGTGGTCGCCGGCGCCGGCGCGATCGCGCTCCGTACGGGCGGCACGCTCGCCGATCTCGCGCCCACGGTCCTCGGCTGGATGGGCGCCGACATCCCGCCCGAGATCACCGGGCGCACGCTGTTCGAGCCGAAGCCCGAGCCGTGACCGATCCGGCCGCCACCGCAGATCGACCGCCGGGGCCGGCGAGGCCGACGAAGGTCGACGCCGGCGCGCTCGGTCCGTATCGCTTGCGCGAGGCGCTCGTGCAGCGCGGGCTCTTCGTCTTGTACGACGCGACCCACGCCGAGCTCGAGCGGCGCGCCTGGGTCGTGACGACGGCCCCGAGCCTCGCCGCTCGCCCCGACCTCACGCAGGTCCTGGTGGAGCGCGCGGCGCTCCTGGGCAAGCTCGGAGGCGACGCGACGCTCGCCCTCTACGAGGTCGTGCACGACGCCGAGCGATGCGGCCTCGCCTTCGAAGCGCCCCCGGGGCCGACCCTGTCCGACCTCTCGAGCGCCCTCGCCGCGACGGGCGGTCTCTCGCCCGAAGAGGTCGTCGCGGTGGGTGTTCTCGTCTGTCGCGCGATCGCGGTCATGCACGCCGCCGGCGCGGCGCACTTGGCGCTGTCGCCCGACGCGTTGCACTTCACCCGAACGGGCGCGATCAAGATCGCCGGCTTGCTCGACGTGGCCCCGTTCGGCAAAGAGCAGGGAGAAAAGGACATCCCCGAGCCGGGGACGGAGGCGAGCTACCGCGCGCCGGAGCGAATCGCGGGCGACCCCCCGAAGCCACAGAGCGACGTGTTCTCGATCGCGGTCATCGTGCACGAGCTCGCCGCCGGCGCGCACCCCTTCTTGGGTGAGGGCGCGGCCGCCGCGGCGCGACGCATCCGCTCGGCCCCGGCGCCCGAGCTGCCCCACACGGCGGTCGACGGTCTCCAGCACGTGCTCGTTCGGGCTCTCGAGAAGCTGCCTGCGCTCCGCCACGACAACGCAGCGCGGCTCGGCGACGACCTCGCGACCCTCCTCGATCCGCAGGTCTCGGCCGAGCAGCTCGCGCGCGCCGCGCTCGCGCGCGGCGGCTTCGACGCCGACGAGGCCCCGGTCGGTGTCGCGCCCGCGCCGCTGCTTCGGCCGCTCGTCCTCCAGCTCGGCGCGATCGGCGCAGCGATGGTGGCGGTCGCGGCGCTCGTCGGAGGCACAGGGGGCCCACCTCAGCCGCTCGGCCTGGGGCCCGGCGCGCGCGCGGCATACATTCGCGTGCTCGCTCACCCGTGGGCCGAGGTCTCGATCGACGGTGAGGTCGTCGACGTCACCCCCATCGGCAAGCCGATCCCGGTGGCTCCCGGCAAGCACGAGGTGCTGCTACGCCACCCGCGCGCGCCCGACGAGCGCCGCCCGGTCGAGGTCGACGCAGGCGAGACCGTGGTCGTCGACGTCGAGATGGCGGTCGAGCGAAAGATCGAGCCCCCCGTGGACCCATCCCCATGAAACCGCGATTCGTCATTCCGCCGCGCCTCGAGAGGCCGATCGTCAAGGCGGTCCTCCGCGCGCCCGCGCCGCTGCTCCGGCGGTTCGCGGGCGCCCCGATTCGCTCGCCCGAGGGGGTCACGCTCGATCTGCAGCTCCAGGTGCTACTCCGCATGATGAAGCTGACCGGTGAGCCCGAGCTCCACGAGGGCTCGGTCGAGGCTTCGCGAGGCCGAATGGAACGGAGCGCTCGCCTCCTCGACTTCGATGGCGTCGACGGGGTCGCGGTGACCGACCGCACCGTCCCGGGCGCGGCCGGGCCCCGGCCCGCGCGCCTCTATCGGCCCAAAGACGGCGGGCGCGCCGGGCTCGTCTGGTTTCACGGGGGCGGCTTCGCGCTCGGCTCGATAACGTCGCACGATGGGGTCTGCCGCGCGCTCGCCAAGCGCGCGCGGGTCACCGTGGTATCCGTCGACTACCGGCTCGCGCCCGAGCACCCTTTCCCTGCCGGCGTGGAGGACGCGATCACCGCATCCCGCTGGATCCTCGCCAACGCGTCCGCTCTCGATCTCGACCCCCACGCGATCGCGATCGGCGGCGACAGCGCGGGCGGAAACCTGACCGCCGTCACCACCCTGGCTCTCAAACACGACGAGCGGCGCCCCGCCTTTCAGCTGCTCGTCTACCCGGGGGTCGACTTCACCCGTCAGCACGCGTCGCACGATCACTTCGCCGACGGGTTCATCCTCTCGCGCGCTTCGATCGACTGGTTCATCGAGCGCTACCTCCCGTCGAGCGAGCACGTCCGCGATCCTCGCGCCTCACCGCTCTTCGCCGAAGACCTATCGGGCTTGCCCCCTGCCCTCGTCCTGACCGCCGGGTTCGATCCGCTGCGAGACGAGGGCACGCGCTACGCCGAACGCTTGCGAGAGGCCGGCAACGACGTCGAGCACCTCTCCGCAGACCGCATGCTCCACGGGTTCTTCAACATGGGCGGCGTGGTCCGCGGCGCCGACGCGATCATCCACCGCGCCGCCGAGAAGCTCCGGCGCGCGGTCACACGCTGACGCGCCGAGATTCGCCCGTGGCGCTATTGGGCCGCGACGGTGAAGGTGACGGGGGCGCTGAGGCACGGGCCACCGCCCTGGAGGACACGGTTCGCTTCCATCTCCGCCGAGAGGACGGTCGCCGTCACGGGGCCGCCCGCGGCCGCGACCCGTGACCAGGCGTCGGCCGAGGGCGTGTACTCGGTCGCTTGGGTGAAGACGCGGAGGAGCTTCTTGTCGGTGTCCGTCGCCAGCACCAAGAAGTAGGCCCGACCGTTCACCGGCGGGCCGTGCGCGTGCGCGGAGCGGGTGCCCGAGAGCAGCCTCTCGAGCACGCCGGGCGTACGCTCGGCGCGCGGAGCGGGCGACCACCCCAGAC
>CALKVR010000344.1 GCA_938004815.1 uncultured Polyangiaceae bacterium
CCCTCGTCGTGGACGAGGGCGCGAAGGCAGCATCGATCGACGGCGAGAACCTCGATCTTGCGCCCAGCGAGCTGAAGGTGCTGGCGCTCCTGGCCGGCTCCTGCGGCCGCGTGCTCACGCGCGCCGAGCTGATCGCCGGATGCTGGGGTGACGGCGCCGTCGTGACCCCCAACGCGCTCGAGTCGCTGGTGAAGCGCCTTCGAAGAAAGCTCGGGCCCGTGGGCGAGCGGCTCCAGGCCGTTCGCTCTCAGGGCTACATCCTCCTGGAGCGCTGACCGGCGCGCGGCCGGCCACGGTTGACAGGCCTACATAACGTCGTTATGTCATCGCGTAACATCGTTATGGCCGCGCGCCCCCTCCCCGCTCCTCCCGACCCGGTCGACGCCATCCTGCAGGCGTTGCTCGCGGGGCAGCTGGGCAACGCGGATCTGACGGCCCGCCAGCTCGGCGCGTTCCTGGGCAAGACGACCGGGCACGTCTACCACCACTGGGGCTCGCTCGACGGGCTGCTCTTCTCGGTGAGCCAGGCCGGCTTCGCGCACCTGGCGCGCGATCTCGGCGCGCGCCAGGGCGGGCTCGAGGCCGTGGCGGTCGCGTTCGTGGACTTCGGCCTCGCGCACCCGGCGCTCTACGAGCTGATGTTCGAGCGTCGCTTCGACTGGGCCGCGCTGCGCGCGCAGGGCCGGCTCGAGCGCACGGCGCTGCCGGGCCTCGGGATCTGGGGGGCGCTCGCGGCCGCGATCGGCGCCGATGAGGCGCGGCTCCTCTTCGCGGGGCTGCACGGGCTCGTGTCTCTCGCGGCCAGCGGTCGCGCCAACATCGGCGCCCTCACACAGAGTGATCGGGCGGTCGCGCGGTCGAGCGCGCGTCTCCTGGTCCGCAAGCTCTCGGCTTTCAACGACGACGACGACGACGACGGGCGCGAGCGTACGGCCGGCCCCAAGGAGCCGAAGCATGATCTCGATCGCGACCCCATTCACCCGCGGACCGCTGGCCCTGCGAAACCGGCTCGCCAAGAGCGCGATGAGCGAGCGCCTCGCGGACCCCGACGGCGCCCCGAGTGAGGCGCTGGTCACGCTCTACGACGTGTGGTCCAAGGGCGGCGCGGGTCTCCTCGTCACCGGCAACGTGATGGTCGATCGCCGCGCCATCGGCGAGCCCGGCAACGTCGTCGTAGAGGGCGAGCGGCACCGCGCCGAGATGTCGGCGTGGGCAGCTGCGGCGCGCTCGGGCGGCGCGGTGGCGTGGGCGCAGATCAACCACCCCGGGCGGCAGGCGCCGCGCACCGTGAACCGCGAGGCGGTCGCGCCGTCGGCCGTGCCGATGGCGGGCGCGCAGGCCTTCGCGTTCGCGAAGCCCCGCGCGCTCTCGTCGCCCGAGATCGAAGAGATCGTCGAGCGGTTCGGGCGCGCGGCGCAGGCGCTGGTCGGAGCCGGCTTCGACGGCGTCCAGATTCACGGCGCGCACGGGTATCTGATCAACCAGTTCCTGTCGCCGCGCACGAACCGGCGCGACGACGCGTGGGGCGGCGACGCCGATCGGCGGGCGCGGTTCCTCCTCGAGGTGGTGCGCGCGGTGCGCGCGGCCGTGGGCAGCTCGGTACCGGTCGGGGTCAAGCTCAACTCGGCCGACTTTCAGCGCGGCGGCTTCACCGAGGACGAGTCGATGCGGGTGGTGTCGGCGCTCGAGGCGGCGGGGGTCGATCTGCTCGAGGTCTCCGGCGGCACCTACGAGTCGGCGGCGATGTTCGCCGAGCCCAGCAAGAGCACGCGCGAGCGGGAGGCGTTTTTTCTCGCGTACGCCGAGCGGGTGCGACAGACGACGTCGATGCCCATCCTGCTCACGGGGGGCTTTCGGTCCCGCGCGGGCATGGACGCGGCGCTCGCCTCGGGCGCGATCGACGTCGTGGGTCTCGCACGCCCGCTGGCCGCCGAGCCCGACCTCGCCGCGCGGCTATTGGACGGGCGCGCGACCCACGCCGCGACGTTCGCGCTCGCGACCGGTCAAAAGACGATCGACTCGGCGATCCAAGCGGGCTGGTACCAGACGCAGATCCGCCGCGTCGCCAATGGCGAAGCGCCCTCGTTCTCTCTCGGGCGATTGGGCGCGCTCTACCGCTACGTGGTGCCGCACCCGGTTCGCCCGAGCGCGACCAATTCGCGCGTCGGCGGGAGACTACCCAATACACGACAGGCAATACGCAGCTGACAAGGCGGCAGCGCGCTGCGGCCACCTCGCATCGCTACCCGGCGGCAGGTCACAACACTTCGGGCTGAAGCCAGAAGCGAATGCCGACGCCGGTGTCGAACGAGATGCCGAGCTCGTCGCCGCCGGCCTCGAGGTCGGGGCCGACGAGGACCAGCTCGTCGTTGACGACGGCGACGTCGACGCCGAGGTCGGCGTAGACGCCGAAGGGGCCGACGATGCGCCTGCTGATCTCGAGCTCGCCGCCGAAGGCGACGTAGGCGCCATCGACTTCGTCGAGCACCTCTTCGGTGTCGGCGTCGACGAGCGACCCGTTGCGGACGCCGGCGCCGACGCGCAGGCACGCCGCGACGCCGTATTGCTCGAGGTCGGGCTGGCGCGCGCACGCTCGCGCTCGCGCGCCGACGTACGAGTAGACCGCCTCGGCGCGCTCGAGATCGCGGGGCTCGTGCGGGATCCAGATGACCGACGCGCCGAAGCTCACGAGCGGTAAGTAACCGTCGAACATGACCGTCATGCCCGCCGCGTCGCTCGGGACGACGCCGGTCACGTAGAGCGGCCCGATCGAGCCCATGAGCGGAGGAAATAGCGGGGCTGGCTTCTCTTCGGGCAGCGGTGGGATCTCGGGCAGCACGTACAGACCGAGCGCGGGCGGAGCGTACGTCGGCCCGGCGGGCGGCGGCGTGGACGCGGGCGGGCG